>NZ_JAMXFI010000031.1:0-74763 GCF_025460875.1 Microvirga yunnanensis | reverse complement strand
TCACTGATCGTCTCCCATGATGGCGCGCCGGGCGGACAGCTTGGTCTTCGCGAGAAGCCGCATGAGATCGGTGCGGTCCTTGGCGTTGAGATCGCCGAAGAGATCGGCGATCCAGTGTTCGTGCTCGGCCGCTATGGCGCGGAATTCGCTTCGACCGAATGACGTTAGGTTGACCACCTGGGCCCTTCGGTCCGTCTCGGAGACACGACGCTCAAGGTGCCCGGAGGCGACAAGGCGATCGACCAAGCTGGTGAGGTTGCCGTTCGACACCATCATGCGCTTCGAGAGATCGGACAGCATCATGCCGTCCGGAGCCTTGTCGAGCTGCGCCATCAGATCAAAGCGGGGAAGCGTCAGATCGAACCGGTCTCGCAGGCGGCGGCGGATCTCTCCTTCAATGAGGGTCGAGCATGTCAACAACCGTAGCCAGAGCCGAAGCTCGTCGCGATGGCTCTCCGGCATCTCGATGGCCTTCGTCTCGGCATCGAGCGGGATTGGTTGGTCACTCATCTCAAATCTCTCCACCAGCCACGACAATGGCTTGACCTGTCACGGACCGAGCGCCCTCGCCGCACAGCCACACGACTGCATCGGCAACCTCTGAAGGTTCGATCAGCCTTTGCTGCGGGTTGTGCTTGACGAAGTCGCTTAGGGCCTGCTCGCGCGTTCTGCCCGTCTTTGCCATGATGCGCTCAAGGCTTTCAGCCACAAGATCCGTATCAGTGAAGCCAGGGCAGACCGCGTTGACCGTGACACCTGACGTTGCTGTCTCCAATGCGAGCGCTCGCACGAAGCCGATCACCGCGTGTTTGGCTGCGCAATAGGCGCTTACATAGGGATAGCCCTTGAGCCCCGCCGTTGAAGCCACTGCGATGACACGCCCGAACCGCCGCTCGGTCATGGAGCCGAGCACGGCGTGCGTAACGTTTGTGACCCCGAGCAGGTTGACATCCAACATTTGCCGGAACACGGCTGGAGCGGACTTCAGGAAAGGAGCGGAAGCAGCAGCCCCCGCGTTGGCCACGAGGAGATCCACGGGCCCATGACAAGAAACCGCGCTCTGCACGGCAGACTGAATGGCATCCAGATTGGTAACGTCGGCTGCGGCAGCAACATGAGCATCACCTTCGGCTACGGCGCGATCAAGGGCTGCCTGATCCCGGCCGATTATGGTGACCGTCGCACCCGCCCCGGTCAACGTCTTGGCGATGGCCCGGCCAATGCCGCGCCCGCCGCCGGTCACCATCGCGTGGCGACCTTGAAGAACGTTCACATGCATCTCATTCCGCGGCGAGGGAGTTTTCGCCGGCCTCCATCTTCAATTCTGCCCGGGTCTTCGGCTTGGCCTTGATCTTCAACTCTTCCAGATCCTGCCGATCGCGAACACTGTTACGGAAAATCTGATCCTTGCCGGCGATATACTGCGGCGGGCAGAAAGTGTCCTTTGCCCCATACCAAGCGGCTGCCTTCATGGTGAAGAAGGGATCCACAAGATGAGGGCGCGCCAGCGCGACCAAATCCGCCCGGCCTGCAGCCAGGATGGTGTTAACCTGATCGGCCGTCGTGATATTGCCCACACACATGGTCGCAACCCGCGCCTCGTTGCGCACCTGATCCGAGAAAGGAGTCTGGAACATGCGCCCGTAAATCGGGCGGGCCTCGCGCACGGTCTGACCGGTTGAAACGTCGACCAAGTCCACCCCATGTTGCGAAAAGGCACGTGCAACCTCGACCGCGTCTTGCCCGGTGACGCCGCCCTCGGCCCAGTCGGTCGCCGAGATGCGCACCGACATGGGCTTGTGCGCGGGCCAGACCTCGCGCATGGCATCGAACACTTCGAGCGGGAATCGCAGCTGATTCTCGAGCGAGCCACCGTATTCGTCGGTGCGGCGGTTCGTAAGCGGCGAAATAAAGCTTGCTAGAAGGTATCCGTGAGCACAGTGCAATTCGAGCATATCGAACCCGGCCCGTTCGCCACGTTCGGCTGCGTGGACGAACTGGGCCTTGATGAGGTCCATTTCGGCGCGGGACAGCTCGCGCGGAACCTGACTATCGGGAAAGTATGGGATCGGAGATGCAGAACAGATATCCCAGGCACCTTCGTCCAGCGGTCGATCAATTCCTTCCCACATGAGCTTGGTGGCGCCTTTGCGGCCGGCATGCCCGAGTTGCAGACAGATCTTGGCGGCGGAGTTATTGTGCACGAAATCGACAACCCGCTTCCAAGCCGCTTCCTGCTCGGCGTTCCAGAGACCTGTACAGCCCAGCGTGATCCGTGCCTCCGGGGAGACACAGGTCATCTCGGTAAAGACTAGTCCCGCTCCGCCCGTTGCGCGCGAGCCGTAATGGACAAGATGCCAGTCGTTGGGAACGCCGTCCTTAGCCGAGTACATGTCCATTGGCGACACCACAACCCGGTTCGGAACCACCATCTCCCGCAGGCGGAAAGGCTGGAACATCGGCACATTGGGACGATCGACGGACACGTCGAAGCCGCGATCTCTCACTTGCCTTGCAAAGGTGCGGTCAACGGCAGCTACGAAATCCGGTGCACGCAGGCGCAGATTGTCATAAGTGATGGCCTTGGCGCGGGTCATGACCCCAAATGCGAACTGCACCGGATCGAAATCCCAGAAGCGTGCCACATGTTCGAACCAAACCAGGGAAACGTCGGCGGCATGTTGGGTTTTTTCCACCTCTTCACGACGTCCCGTCTCGTACAAGGACAAGGCGCCCTCAACACTGGAATTGCGCTGGAATGCCTCGAATAGGGCGATGGCATCCTCCATAGCCAGCTTCGTACCGGAGCCGATCGAGAAGTGAGCCGTTGCCTTGGCGTCACCGAGCAGTACTCTGTTGCCCATCACCCAGCGCTTGTTGCGGATCATGGGGAAGTTGCGCCAAATCGAGCGGTTCGTCAGGATTTTGTGCCCTCCCAGGAACCAGCCAAAAATCCGTTCCATGAACGCGGCCGATTCCGCTTCGCTTTTCTGCCCGAGCCCCGCGCGCTCGAAGGTTTCGGGATCCGTCTCGAAGACCCAGGTGGAGCGGTTCGCCTCGTACTGGTAAGCATGGGCGATGAACGGGCCCCACTCCGTCTCCTGAAAGATGAACGTGAACGCGTCGAGCGGTCGTGTCGAACCCATCCAGGTGAACCTGTTGGGCCGCAGATCGATTTCTGTTTCGAAGTGTTCACCAAAACGCTCGCGGAAGCGGCTGTTGGCGCCATCCGCGATCACCACGAGATCGGCATCCGCGAACAGTCTCTCGTCGTCAACATCGACCTCGTAACGCAGCTTAACATCGAGTTCCGCTGCACGGTCTTGGAGGATGAGAAGCAGCGTTCGGCGGGAGCAGCCGCAGAATCCATTGCCGCCAATGCGGTGCTCGGTGCCCTTAAAGTGAACCGAAATGTCATCCCAATAAGCGAACTCGCGCGTAATTCTTTGGTAGCTGGGCAGATCGTACTTCTCGAAATTGTCGAGGGTCGCGTCGGAGAATACGACGCCGAAGCCGAATGTGTCGTCGGCACGGTTGCGCTCATAGACCACGATGTCAGCCTCCGGCCGGAGCTTTTTCAGCAGGATGGCAAAATAGAGACCCGCAGGACCGCCGCCGATGATCGCCGTTTTCATGAGAGTCCTCGCTTGATCGAAGTTTAAATATTTTAAGCTTAAAATATCTTTCGATCAAGCCCCGAACTCGGAGAAAAGCGGCGCTCCCGAAAAATTTCTGCATCTGCATATATTCATCGCAAGCCACTTCTGCTGGGCGGCTCAGGAAGCGGTTTCATTCCTCACACAAGTGTTCCCTTCTGCACGTCGGCAGCTAAGGGCCTTCTGCAGAAGGGTTGAAACCTCAGTGAGCGAAATAACCTGAGGCGGCAGTCCTCCGAAGGAATACTTGCATTATCATATTCCTAGCATAGGATGTGTCGGCGTCTGCGAGCGAACGAGAATGTGCCGCAAGAAGGCTGTAAGCTGCCGCCGCGGTTTATCATCTCAAGAGGGAACGGGTCATGAATGCAAGCCAAATTCTGACAGATGTTGTTTCGGCCTTGTCCACGGGAGCAATCAGCGTTGTTGATCTAACAGCTCCGCTTGGGCCAGATACCCCTGTCCTGTACCTGCCGCCTCAGTTCGGCAAGAACACACCAAAGTTCAAAATGCACAGGATCTCCGAATACGACAGCGATGGTCCCTGGTGGGCATGGGGGTGGATGGAACTCGGCGAGCACACCGGAACCCACTTCGACGCTCCGGCGCACTGGATCTCGGGTAAGGACGCTCCGGACAATACAACGGATAAGATCCCACCCAGGAATTTTGTTGCACCATGCAACGTGATTGATTGCAGTATGGAGGTCAGGGCTAACCCGGACTTTCTTCTAACGGCTGACGGTGTTCGAGCATGGGAAGCTGAGCATGGAGAGATCGAAGCCGGATCCTGGGTGCTCATGCGATCCGACTGGTACAAGCGCAACTCGAGCACCGAAGCCTTCCTGAACGCGGACGAAAATGGACCTCATTCACCCGGTCCTAGCGTCGATTGCATCGAATACCTGCTGACGAAGGATGTGATCGGATGGGGCAATGAATGCGTCGGCACCGATGCAGGAAGCGCGGCCAGCTTCAATCCTCCATTTCCTGCGCACCACCTCATGCTTGAAAAGAGCCGTTATGGGTTGGCGAGTCTGTGTCAGCTGGACAAGCTCCCGCCGAAAGGCGCCATTCTTGTTGTGGCTCCGCTGAAGATCGTCAACGGGACAGGAAGCCCCGTCCGAGCGTTGGCGCTCGTTCCCCGATCATAATGCGCTAGCTTGCTTCGCAAGCATCCGGCAGGAGTGGGAGATAGATCACCCTCCCCTAACTTGGGTCTAAGGGGATTGCGCGAGCCGTCCCGGAATGCTTATGGAGGCGCATTCGGATTGAGAAGCAAGAGGTTCCTGGAAGCCTGAAACAACTTTCAGGAGCCGAGCTTACTCCCCTCACGCCTCTACTTCGGGTCGCAACCCGGGTTCAAGGATTCGTATGGCCCCTGCACATCCAGCAAAGACAGCGACTCGTCCTCCCCCGGCGAAGCCTAGCGCCAAACGTGCTCCACGCGGCGAGGACACGCCGAGTAGGAAGTCCCGCCCCAAAATCCTGCCTACGGTGGAGAGCAGCAGTACCATCCCGTCGCTTGGGGAAATCGGCCTCGCACACTTTGTGCCATACCTCTTGAACCGGATCTCAGCTTGCTGGAATGCCAATATGCAAGAGACCCTCAAGGGCCTCGACATGACCACCACCAAGATGCGGATTTTGGCAATTCTGAGCGTTATGCCTGGATTGACGATCAATGAATTGTCCGTCCATGCGATTACAGAGCAATCAACAATGAGCCGGACGCTCGATGCCTTGGAGGAGCAGAACTATATCCGCCGACAGGCTCGGACAGACGACATGCGTGTGCGGGAGATCTACATCACCGACGAAGGCAGGTCACTTTTTGCGAGAATTTGGCCGCCAATGTATGAGATATACAGCCACCTGTTCGAAGGCGTCGACGAGACGGAGTTGCGCGCCCTGATTGGCACCCTGCACAAGATCTTGCACAATACACGCAAGCAGGATCTCTGATCGCTAGGGCTGAGAGGCGGCCTAGCCGTAGATGCTCGCGACGGTTTTCAGGGCGCCATCAAGAGCAAGGCCTTCCTCGTCCAGCAGAGCAGCCTGACGTAACCTGCGCAGCCAAGCCGCGCTATCAGGACGCCCCGTCAGCATAGGAACTGCGGAAAGCACTCGGTCGAACTTGGATTGCCCTCGGGCATGCGTGTCCGAATAACCCTTCACCAGTCGCCTGCAAGCCAGGATTTCGACCGCGAGGTCGTAGTCCTGAGGGAGCATCGACACGGCGATATTGCGCCATTGGGTGATATGATCCATCTCCCGAGAATGGCGCAAGGTGCGGCGGCGCATCGGCTTCATGGCGGAGAGGATATAGAGGGCGAGAAACCAGCCGACCGTTCCGGACTTCACCCGGCGACCGCGGTTCACCAAGCGGTCGAGAGTTTTGAAAAGTCCAGGTCGTGACTCCAGGAAACGCCCCAGAGCCAGGGGAAGTGTTCCCGCAACTTCCTCCATGCGAGGATGCATGTACTCGGTCGTATAGATCAGTTGGTCGTCCTTGACCCCGACTTCCTTTCTGACCCGTTCGAAGCGGCTCCCCCGAGACTTCAGATCCGCCACCCGGATAACGTCGTCATAGGCCATGGCGACAGCCAGATACTTCGCCGCCTCCTGCGTGAACCTAAAATTGTTTGCAGCGCCGCCGTTCGCGAAGTCCAGCTTGAGCATTGCATCCATACCGTCGAGGTATTCGTGAGCGTATGCTGCGTCCTGATAGTCGACGAGCCGCTTGACCCCCGCAAACAGCATCGGTTGCAAACTCTCCGGATATGTCCGGATTCGCCCAAGGATCCGATTCAAAACCTCGCTTTTGGTGGAGGCAGGCAGTTCAGGAAGCGTCTTTTCAGGAGTCCGAACAACTGCCTTGTCGGTCGGCTTTTCCGTGGCGCGTTCAAAGGCGGCCTGGAAGGCGCGGAGGCTCGCGTCAATCCCCTTGCCGCCTGATTTGATGGTCGCTTCGAAAGCGGATTGCGGAAATGGAAGGACGTTGGCGGCTGCCAAAGCACCAAACATGGCGGACGAGATGACACTGCCGTTCTTCTCCGCCAGCTGCTGCATGTCGAACGTGATAATGCGCTTTGCTGCAACCCCGGCTGCCTCAACAACCATATTGGGATCCCCAATGCCGTCTCCCGGCTTCTCCTTCTCGGAAACCGCGTAGGAACGGTGGTTCGAGGCGATCAATGTGGTACGCTCAGGCGTCACGAGTCCCCGCAGCATCGATCGACCCGCTTCCATGAACTCGGCGGCCAGGACGATGTCAACGTCTCCCGGCGTCGGCATAAGCGAGAGGATCGGAGCTTGGTTGCCCCGCGCCGGCAGCATCTCGATGTAATAAATGGTTGCGCCGGTGCGCTGGGCCACGCCCGGCACCGATGTCGATTGGGCGTACCACCCCTGCGATTCGGCCAACGCGACGATCCAGTCCGACAGGACGCCGCCGCCCTGCCCGCCCATGGCGAGGATCGCAATCGAGATCGGCTTGTCGGTGGAGAGGCGGACCGGAAAGGTTTCGTGGCGTGTCATCTTGGATCCCTCAGTGGGCAAAGGTGAGGCGACGGCTGTCGCGCCGGCGCTGCAGGAACCCGATCACTGCGCGGCGCGCTTTTGCCAGGAAGAGATCCATCCGGCTCGGATTGTAGATGACGTCGGCTCTATAGAAGGACGGACACAGAACCGCGGCCTCCGACACATCCCCGCAGTTGCCGCACCCGACGCAGGAATTGTCGATAGCCGCGACAGGATCATCCTTCAAGGGATCGTCCGTATGTTTGACGGATAGAGATGGGCAGCCGGACAGGCGGATGCAAGCGTGATCGCCGGTGCACACGTCCTCATCGACGCCGAACCGCTCGCGCACCATGC
This sequence comes from Microvirga yunnanensis, assembly GCF_025460875.1. Classification (NCBI taxonomy): domain Bacteria; kingdom Pseudomonadati; phylum Pseudomonadota; class Alphaproteobacteria; order Hyphomicrobiales; family Methylobacteriaceae; genus Microvirga; species Microvirga yunnanensis. The sequence goes on along the minus strand of NZ_JAMXFI010000031.1, from coordinate 67,228 downwards.
GCTTGCCTTCTTTCACAGCCTTGCCGAAGAGCGGCTTTACGCGGCGCTGCTTGTTGAGCATGCATTCCGAGGATGCGACAATGATCTTCGGTCCAGGCTCCGGCGTCGTCAAAGCTTCCTTCAGCGTGTCCCGCATCTTGGCAACATCGTAGGTGCGGTCAATCTGCCGGACCCACTTTGCGCCAATACCCTTCACTGCGTCCACGATGCTGTTGTTCGTCGTTCTGTTCGGATTTTCGGCTCTCGAAGACAGGATGTCCTGGCCACCAGTCGCCGCCGAATAATAGTTGTCGACGATGAGGATGACCCCGTCCTGCTTATTGAAGACGGCATTGCCAACACTGGTCGACAGGCCGTTGTGCCAAAATCCGCCGTCACCCATAACGGCAATGGAACGCTTGTCAGCCTCAATATTGAAAGCTGAGGCGGAGGCAGGACCCAGACCGTAGCCCATGGTCGTTGCACCAATATTGAAAGGCGGCAGGATCGAGAACAGGTGGCAGCCAATGTCGGCTGCCACGTGATGAGGTCCGAGTTCCTTTTCGACCAGTTTCATTGCCGCGAAGATCGGACGTTCGGGGCAGCCGGTACAGAACCCCGCCGGACGTTGGGGTACAACATCGTTCAGCGCCTTCACCTTCGGATCCTGGAGGACTGAAGTCGGGTCAGGGACCGGCGGTTGATTGCCCAGGAGAGCGACAGCATGTGCCTCGAAGAAGCTCTTGAAGCCTTTCGCAAGCACGGACGATGTGTATTCTCCGCCGAGCGGCAGTAAGTCCTTGCCGTGTACTTTGGTATTGACGTCCCGACGCCGAAGAATCGTGTTCAGAGCCTGCTCGATATACTCGGGCTGCCCCTCTTCGACCATGATGACCGCCTTTTTGCCGATGCAGAACTCCGCCACTTCATCGTCGATCAGCGGATACGTGACGTTGAGGACATAGAGCGGAATCGCTGACTGGCCGTAGACGTCAGCGAGCCCGAGGAACTGCAGCGCCCGCATAACGCTGTTGTACATGCCGCCCTGCAGGATGATCCCCACCTCCCCGTCCGGCGGCCCGAAATGCTCATTGAGCTTTCGGGACTTGATGAATTCGACGGCGGCCGGCCAGCGCTTCTCCAGCTTTTCCTTCTCGTGCATGTAGGCAGCCGGGGGTAACACAATCCGGCTAACATCCCGCTGTGGGTTCTCAACAGCCTCGCGCAGCGTGAAGGCCGGGGCCTTATTGTCCTTGGCGACGAACTGGCCGTGAACGTGGCAGGTCCGGATCCGAACCTCGAGCATGACCGGAGTATTGGAGGCCTCCGACAGCTCGAACCCATCCTCAACAGCCTTAACGATGGATTCCAGGTTGGGACGAGGGTCGAGCAGCCACATCTGCGACTTCATCGCGAAGGCATGGCTACGCTCCTGCATAATGGAGGAGCCCTCACCATAATCCTCGCCGATGATCACGAGGGCGCCGCCCGTGACGCCACCCGAAGCGAGATTGGAAAGAGCGTCGCTTGCGACGTTCGTTCCCGCCGTGGACTTCCAGGTTACAGCACCCCTGACCGGGTACATGACCGAAGCCGACAGCATCGCCGCCGCTGCCGCCTCGGACGCTGAGGATTCAAAGTGAACGCCAAGCTCGTTGAGCACGTCTTTCGAATCCGCGAGTACGTCCATGAGGTGGGAGATCGGAGAGCCCTGATAACCACCGACATACGAGACGCCCGATTGCAGGAGCGCCTTCGTGATCGCGAGAATGCCCTCTCCGCGAAAGATCTCTCCCTCTCCGAGCTTTAAGTCCTCAACCTCGCGCGCAAACGAACGTTCCGCCATGTCGCCCTCCGCCTTGGCCGTTCTCAGCCCGGACCCGTAGCACTACCAGTGATAATATGCATTTGAATACATCTTTGATAAGATTGCTACCCCTCGGGCGGGCAAAGGTGTAAAATTTTAGTCTAACGACAACGCAACTGTACAGCTTTGCTCAGCAGCGATCGGCGGTGCCACATCCAACCAACGCCGTCCAGCAGCAAGCATGTATGTGCATATTTCTATAGGGCCAGGTGCTGCGATTGCGAGGCTTGGACCAGATCCGCTTGGGAGGGGGGCCTCCAACAGAGCTTTGTGCAGCCCAGATGATGCCTGAGGCCTCAATTTTGATGTGCGGGTTTGAAGCATCGCAACCATGGACAAAATCGCAGGACGATGCTGGCACGCAATTTAGCACGATGTCGTGCCAGTGAAGCTTCAGGCGATCCAAGCCTCTCCAGCCTGTCATAAACTCCGGAACAGGGAAGCCTGTGCCTGCATTCTCCTAACTGCACAGCTTAAACCGCGACCGGCGTATGCCGGTCAATGTGGCCAAAGCGGCTGAACAAGCTCTACCGCATCAGCCGGCCGCCATTGACGTCGATTGTTGCTCCGGTTGTATATCCCGCATCGTCCGAAGCTAGATAGAGCACGGCAGCCGTCACTTCTGCCGGCGTGCCAAACCGTCCGGATGGAACACTTGCGAGCAGCCCCGCGAGGCGCTCGGGCGAAACCTCGTTGAGCATGGGGCTCTGGATTGCCGAAGGGGCAATGGCATTTACCGTAACGCCGGCCGGGGCAAGTTCCAGGGCGAAGAGCTTCGTCAAGGCGAGAACGCCGGCTTTCGCCGCAGCATAGTGAGCTCCACTTCCAGGGCTTGCTAGCTGCCCGGCAATGGAGCCGATATTAATAATTCTTCCAAAGCCTCGCTCGCGCATGTGGCGTCCCGCGATCCTCGATCCGATGAAGACGCCACGCAGGTTGACAGCGAGCACATCGTCCCATTCACCGATAGCGATGTCCCATAGCGGACGCGCCACCGTCCGGGCTGCATTGTTAATCAGAACGCTTATGTGTCCAAATTCAGCAACCGCCTTGTCGAAAGCCGCTTGAAAAGCGGCCTCATCACGGACGTCTACCTGCACAGGCAGAACACGTTCGCCCATCGGATCCATGGCAACGGCAACGGCTTCTACATCCTTCGAAACGTCTGTCAGCGCCACGCGATAGCCGGCGTCGAACAGGCCTTCAGCGATTGAACGGCCCAATCCTTGAGCTGCCCCTGTCACGAAGGCTGAACGCTCTGAGATCATTCCAGAGGTCCTTCGCTCTTCACCAGCATCTCACTGTCACATGACCTCATAGCGAGTTACCTCCGGCTTCAGAAGGCGACGACGCTCTGCCGGCCCGTCTCAAGCTCCCGATTTCCCATATGCCGTGCGCGGAGGATTTTCAGAGAACTCCGAACAATCCGAGGGTACATGGGTGAGAAACGTGGCCCGCGAAAACGGAAGCACGGGCCCTTTAACGGGCCCGTGTCCGCTCCCATGCGCCAGCGCTTCTCGCGTTCTCAAACATTGCCGAGTTCGGGCCCAGCCGGAACCATGGCAAACACACGAAGGGGGCTCCCGCTGCCTTCCAGAATCTTCAATGGAGCCGCGACAATCAGCGCACCTGTCGGTGGCAATTGATCCAGGTGGCATAAGCACTGCAGTCCGTACTTGCCGGCGCCGTGCATGTAGTAGTGGCATGGGTACGGCGGCGTGAAGTGAGCTGCCTGTCCGGCGTCAGTGCCGATTGTCTCGGTTCCAAATCCGAGGACATTGCGTTCATTCACGAGGAAGCGCACGCAGTCCGGATCCGGCCCGGGCGTGTGTTGACCAACTTCGTCCAAATTCTGATATGCGACTGGATCACTGCGCTTCCACCAGTCAGTGCGCATCAGGACCCAAGAGCCAGCCGGAATATGACCATGCTGTTCCTCCCAAACCTTGAGATGGGCGGCAGTGAGGAGGAAATCGGCATCCGAGGCGGCCTCGGCGCTACAGTCAATCACGCAGGCAGGCGCGATGAAATGTTCGATCGGCAAGGTGTTGGTGGAGTTATTCGGCAGATCTCGTCCGGAAATCCAGTGGATTGGCGCGTCGAAATGAGTGCCTGTGTGCTCACCGAAGCTGATGTTGTTCCAGTACCAAGCTGGCCCGCGCTCGTCATACCGTGAGATCTCCTCCATGCGGAATGGCCGGCATTGGCCGATTTCAGGGGGCATCACGATCTGTGGGAAATCGGGGGTCAGAGTCTGCGTCAGGTCGACCAGGCGGATACCACCCGAGCTGATAAGGCGCCCCATGAGTGAAAAAAGGTCGGTCATCCGCCACTCCTCCCGAAACCGCTCGCACACTGCGTCATTCTGTGAGCTCACGCTCGAGTATTTTTGGATTGTCCGTGTACCGCGCGAGCCAGTCCTGCGCTATCTCGCCGGGGTAGACATCTTCCACGGAACCTTGGAGAGCCTGAACGACAGCCGAAGCGACGGCGGCCGGAGCGATCTTCGGCGGCAGAATGAGCTGGTTCCACTCGTCGTCGATAGGCCCGGGATAGAGATTGATAACGCGCACTCCAGCGGGCCGCAGCTCCGCACGCAGGGCCTGTGACAGTGAAAGGGCAGCCGCTTTGGAGGCCGAGTAGGTTCCATGCGGCGGGTAGTTGGACAAAGCGAAGATCGAAAGGAGATTCACCCACGCGACCGCGCTTGAGGGACCATCGGCCGCCCGAGCTTTCAGAACAGGACCGAAGTCCTGCGCCAGACGCAGCAGGCCGAAATAATTCACCTCCATCTCGGCTTGGGCAGTCTCAATCCCGCGACGATTCGAGATACCAAAGGTGCGGTGATGATCTGCGGTGTTGATCAGGATGTCGACCTTGGCACCGATCTCACCCGCAGCCTCGCGCACCGAGCGACCATCGGTGAGATCCAGCGGAATAATGTTGACCTGCGGCAGCTCACGCAAGGCTGCGAAACCTGGCATTTCCTTCCAAGGCTCCGCCTCACCCACCCAGATAAGGTCGGCTCCTGCCGCTGCGAGGGCCTTTACGGTCGCTTGACCGACAGCCGATTTGCCATCGGTCACCAGCACTTTGCGAAACCGGGGATCACAGGTGATGTCCCGCAGCTTCGAATCCTCTGACAAGGAGAGCCTTCCCTTCTCCGGGCCAGCAACGAGCACGGCCTGCCCGGCCCGATCAAGAGCAGTTTCGATTTGTACCCGACATGGAGCGGCTCCCACGCCTTCGTGGAGATAGGCAATCACGTTGACCCCTGCGTCCAGGTGAACAATGCCGACACGCCAGGGTGCCCGCTCACGAAAAAATAGCTCCTGCGGGTGCCGCACCAAGGTGTCGGCAAGCAGCTCACCGCCGCCACTCTGCGCCCGCCAGACCAGATGGTCAGAGAGGCACCTATGGCAGGCCTCGCGTGGTGGATATTGGACCGCCGCACACTCTTCACAAACCTGAAGCTCCAGCCGCCCCCGGGCGGCGGCGGCCGTAAGACCCAATGCAACGCGGCTGCGCTTTCCGGGTGGCAGTGTCGGCGACCGCGTACGCAGTACAGGATTCTTACGTTTGGGTCGGTTCAGCGCTTCAGACACTAGAACACCTTCCTTGCTTATGAGGTGTGTCGAGGCGAAATCAGGGTGCGGCAAGGACCGCAGCACCGCTGCAGAGGCCTCGGTCGTAATTGATCATGCCAAAGCCGGACACGACGCCGGTTCGGGCATTGGGAACACGAGCGCCGAGAGTCTCGCCCGTGAGTTGCCGGATTCCCTCCACAATTCCGAGATGCCCGCCGGCTGCGCCCGCTTGACCCGCCGAAAGCTGTCCACCTGAGGTGTTGAAGGGGAACGAACCCTCAGCCTGGAAGCTGTTCGTGCGGATAAAACTCGGCCCCTCGCCTTTCCGGCAGAAGCCGAGGTCTTCAAGCTGCAGTACGTTGATCACCGGATAGTCATCGTAGGCTTGCAGAAAATCAATGTCTTCAGGACCTACACCAGCCTGGCTATAAAGCGCGTCTGCATCGAGGGCCCAGCCACCACGGAACTGGATGGGATCGTCCGGAAAAGCGTTATGCCGTTCGATCGCGCCCAATAGGCGCGCATATCGCAACCCGAGACCTTCGGCCGTTGAGCGGTGCATGACGAGAAAACCCTCTCCGCCCGCGCACGGCATCACACAATCGAACAGTCGAAGTGGATCCGCGATCAGACGCGCGTTGAGGTACTCGTCAAGCGAGAGTGGCTTTTTGAACAATGCCAGAGGATTGCGGAGGGCGTTGTCGCGTTGAGCAACGCAGAGCTTGCCGAAGTCCGCTGACTCCGCTCCAAAGGTACGCATGTAGTACGCGGTCAAGAAGGCGAAGCTCGCATTGGGACCACCGGACCCATAGGGATACACGGCGTCCCGCGCAAACTGACTGAAGGTTGCGGTATTGAGACGAAAACTGTCGGGGTGATTAGTGTCACCTGCAATACACGCAACGATCTCAGCGTCACCGCTCTGTACCGCGCGCGCGGCGCGGCGGATCGAGACAATGCCTGCCGCACCCCCCATGGGGACGTGATCGAGCCAGCGCAAAGTCATGCCAAGATGCTGGGTGAGCCCGACGGCCGTGTCAGGTGCAAGTGTGAAGCTCGCCACGGACATGCCATCGATGCGGGACTTCGCCACCCCTGCGCCAGTGGCGAGCGCGGCCATAACGCGGGCGAGGAACCAATGTGCGCCCCGAATGGAATGCCGCGCATAAGGCACCGTCACCGGGGCTGCGAGCACAACATCATCATAGCCGGACCGGACAGACATGTCAGTTCTGCCCTCCTAGATAGGTACTAATGACGCGCGGATCGTGAGCGAGCTCGTCAGCTGGACCTTGATGGCTCACCTCGCCGGTCTCAAGGACATACCCGTAGTCTGCTGTTTCCAACGCGGCACGAGCATTCTGCTCGACCAGCAGGATCGAGACCCCGGTCTCGCGCAAGGAAGCGACGATGCGGAAGATCTCCCGCACAATGAGCGGTGCCAAGCCAAGGCTTGGCTCGTCGAGAAGAAGAAGGCGTGGGCGTGACATCAACGCTCGTCCCAGTGCAAGCATCTGCCTCTCACCGCCGGAAAGGGTGTTCGCCTTTTGTGTTCGGCGCTCCGCCAGTCGCGGGAACCGGGCATAGACATCATTGAGCGAACGCTTGACTTCGGTCCCATTGCGGCGGTGAGCGTAGGCCCCAAGGATGAGATTGTCGGCCACCGGCATGTCCCCGAATAATTCGCGCTTCTCCGGAACCAAACAGAATCCGCGCTTTACCCGCTCCTCGACGTCCAGGTTTTGCAGGTCCACGCCGTCATAGGCCATGCTTCCGCGCGAACGCAGAAGGCCAGCGGCCGCGGCAAGGAGGGTTGTCTTGCCTGCGCCGTTGGGGCCGATAACGGTGACGATCTGGCCTGGCTCCATCACGAGGTTCACCCCGCGAACTGCCTCCACCTTGCCGTAGGCAACATGCAGATCCTTAATTTCGAGCAAGGAACTCATGCCACCCCTCCCAAATATGCCTCTTGGACGCGAGTGTCGGAGCGCACGGCCGAGGGGGGGCCCTCGGTGAGCTTGGAACCGAAGTCCATTACGACCAAGCGGTCCACCAATCCCATCACAAAGTCCATGTCGTGCTCGACAATCAGAATGGTGACGCCTTCCGTACGCAACCCGCGAAGGAGATCGGCGAGGGCCAACTTCTCGAGCCGTCTCAAGCCTGCGGCGGGTTCGTCGAGCACGACCAGCGCTGGGTCGGCCGCAAGCGCGCGGGCAACTTCGAGAATGCGTTGACTGCCGAGCGGAAGGTTGCCGGCGAGTTCGTATGGGTTCTCGCCAAGTCCGACCCGCTTCAGCTGTGTGAGTGCCTCGAAGCGGGCACGCGCTTCCTCGTTGCGACTCAGCCTCAGGGCACCGGTCAGAAAGCCTGAGTGGGTGCGTAGATATGTCCCGAGTAGTACATTGTCGAGTAATGACATATTGGGGCGAAGCTTCACGTGCTGGAAGGTGCGTGCAATACCTGCTTTCGCGATACGGCGTTGCCCTACGCCGGTGATATCCTGCCCAAGGAAAGACACCTTTCCGCTGTCACTCTCCAGTGCGCCGGTGATTAAATTGAACATAGTGCTCTTCCCGGCACCATTCGGCCCAATCAAGGCTACGATTTCGCCAGCCCGAACCTCGAAGCCAACCTGATTGACAGCGACGAGGCCGCCGAACCGCTTGACGAGATTGTCAACCTTCAAAAGTGGTGTTCCCCGCTCCGGCATCGTTCGCCGCTCCAGCGGTTCGGCCGCCGCAAGCGCTGGCTTCGATCCTTTTGGCAGAAGCCGGCGGACGTAAGGCACCACACCGCGCCGGGCGAATTGCAGCACGAGAATGAAAAGGACCGCGAAGACGATGATTTCCAACTGGGCGCCCTGACTTGAAAAGTATGGCAGGACGTCCTGGAGGGTATTCTTGAGCAATGTAATGATCGCTGCCCCAATGACGGCACCGAGGATATGCCCGGATCCGCCAACGATTGCCATGAAGAGATATTCAATTCCCATCCGCACATCGAAGGGCGCTGGACTGACGTAACGGCTCATGTGGGCATAGAGCCACCCGGAAAGACCTGCCAGAAGCGCGGCAATGATGAAGGTAACGAGCCGGATGCGAAAGGCGCTGACACCGAGGCTTTCGATCATGACGGTGCCGCCTCGCAAGCTTCGGATGGCCCGACCTTCGCGCGAGTCAAGCAGATTGGCGACCAGGACCGCTGATCCGGCGAGTAGCCCCCAGATAAGATAATAGATGGTCGTGGACGGTGCGAATGAGATCGATCCGATGGAAATCGGCGGCACACCAGTGATGCCATTGTATCGGCCGAGAGCATCAAGGTTGCCAAACAGATAGAAGATCGAGAGACCCCATGCAATCGTGCTGAGGGGCAGGAAATGGCCGCCCAGCCGCAGGGTGACTGCACCAAGCAACGCTGCGATGGCACTGGTCAACCCGAGGGCGAAACCCAGGCCGAGCCATGGCGACGCACCATGAACAGTTGTAAGCCAGGCGGTCGCATAGGCGCCTATACCCACGAAAGCCGCTTGGCCGAACGAGGTCAGGCCGCCGACGCCCGTCAGCAGTACGATCCCGAGGGCGACCAGAGCGTAGATGCCAATGTAGTTGAGCAGGGTGATTGTAAAGCTTCCTGCCCAGAACGGAGCGGCAGCAAGGGCTACTAAAACGCAGAACGTGATCACGTATTGTATTGTTCTGGTCATCCCTCGACCTCCTCGTCCTCTTCCTCGACATGGCCGAGCGTGAGTGAGCGCCACAGCAGAACAGGGATCAGGAACGTGAACACCACGACTTCCTTAAGGGCACTGCTCCAGAACGAGGCGAAGCTCTCCAGGATGCCCACAAGAATGGCGCCGATCGCAGTGACGGGATAGCTCGACAGACCGCCAATGATTGCGCCGACAAAGGCCTTCAGGCCAATCAGAAACCCGGAATCGTAGTAGAGGGTCGTTACAGGTCCAATCAGAATGCCCGAAATTGCTCCCAAGAGCGAGGCGAGAAGAAACGCGAGCGTGCCCGCGCTCGCCGGCCTGATGCCGACGATACGTGCGCCGGTACGGTTGACCGCGGTCGCCCGCAGAGCTTTGCCAGCCAGGGTGTACTCAAAGAACAGAAACAGCATGAGGCTGAAGACGGCTGCGGCAGCAATCATAAGGAGGGTCTGCGAGGTGACAACCACATCCCCGAAGCTAAAGATCTCGCTCGTCAGCGGTTCAGTGCGAAACCCCTCCGGCCCAAAGAACAGGAGGCCGAGCCCTGATAGGCAGAAATGCAGTGCGACTGAGACAATAAGGAGGAGGAGCACTGACGCATCGGCGATTGGCTGCAGGGCGATTCGGTCAATGAGTGGTGCGATCGGTACCACGAGTGCGATGGTCAAGGGAATCTGCGCCCAACTGGGTAAAGCCGCCCCGGCAACCAGCCACGCGATACTGGCCGGGATAAGGGGCAGAACGCCGTAGCCAAGCAAGCTACGCCCAATCCGATGGGGCTGGCCGCGCCGCCAGTAGTGTAGGCTGTCGACAATGCAGGCTGCGATGGCCAGAACGGCAACCAGATAGACCGTGCCTGGCGTCCGGCCAAGCTGCAGCGAGGCAAGCGTAAGTGCTGAGAAGGCGACGATGTCGCCAAACGGCACGAACACGACGCGCGTCACTGAGAAAATGAGCACGAGGCCAAGTCCGACGAGAACGTAGATCGCACCGCTGGCAATCCCGTCCATCCCAAGGATTAGGGCGATATCGCTTGTCATATTGCTCCCGAAGACGTGTCAGTCATTCCGGAATCCGGCATCGTGGCGCATGGCGTGAAGCCGTGACCACACTCAATGCACCGGCTTCAACCGCTCTTGGTTCGATAGAGAAACATCCTGAGAAATTTATTTCAAGCCTAAAATGTTTTTGCCTAAAATGTTTTCAACGTTCATTATGGCTTCTCAGGCAAAGCAAATCGCGGCGTCTGCGCCGGCATCCAGCAGGGAGGTTCCTCGTGGATAGGCTTGTGTATCCCTTGCGCGGGGAGTCATTGGAGCAATGATGGTTGTGCCCGCCAAAGTGGTCAACGTCGCGGTTGGTCTCCCCTTCATGACAGGTTCCATCTCTTCGACGGGCGCCTTTACTGCGAGGGTCATCATGGCGGAGCAAGCGTATGAGGCCGAGGTGATTGGCACCAAGACCTCTACTGTTCAGCTCTATTGTGACTCTGGTCCCCAGACGGCCACCGCAATGCTCGTAAGCTCATCAAGGAGGAGAAGGTTGATGTGAAAGCACTGGAAGGGCTGGCTGACCCTGGTTGTGCACCGATCGTGCCATCACCTCCGATATTCAGCTTGGAACATCGAAATCTTGCAAGGCGCGATCGTCTCAACTTTAGAGCAGGCGACCGGCCAGACAATCTGGTGCGGCTTGCAAAAGCCGAGTGGCGCAGTTGTCCTAAGCTCGCTCTGGCGACAGTTCGCTTGACCTCTCGCGTTCATCTCTGGCCCATATATCAATCGTCAACACATCTGAAAGGTAGCCCATGAAGCGAATTCTTGGCTTGGCTTTTGCAAGCGTCTTGTCATGTGCGGCCGCTGCCGCAGCGCGGGCGGAGATCGTCGTCGGCTTTGTCACCGGTCTCAGCGGGCCTGTGTCATCCATTGGCATTCCAAACGCGAAGGGAATTCAGGCCGGCTACGCCTATCAAAGCGACGTTGACGGGGAGAAGATCCGCCTCATTCAGCTCGATGACGCATCCGATCCCTCCGCGGCGACCCGCAATGCCCGTAAGCTGATCGAGGAAGAGAAGGTTGATATACTGCTCGGCACATCCGGCGCCCCGGGGACCCTTGCCATGGCCACGGTGGCCGTGGAGATGAAGGTTCCTATGATCGCCCTCTCGCCTATCGCGCCGGTTGCGGCCGGTGAAGGCGGTCCTTGGGTCGTTCAGGTGCCGCAGCCGGCACCGCTCCTTGTACAGGGCATCGTCGAACACATGAAGGCGAAAGGCGTGCGGACGGTTGGCTTCCTTGGCTTCAGCGATGCATTTGGAGACCTCATGTACGACTCGCTGGTGCAGAGCGCCACGGCGTCGGGAATCAAGGTGCTCACCAACGAGCGATATGCCCGCTCTGACAACTCAGTCACCGCGCAGGTGCTACGAGTGATTGCAGCACGCCCTGAAGCCGTCATGATTGGCGGCACCGGTACGCCGGGCGCGCTGCCCTTCCTCTCCCTCGCTGAGCGAGGTTTCAAAGGACAAGTTTATGGTAATCATGGCCTCATCAGTCCGGACTTTCTGCGAGTAGTCGGCAAGGCCGCCGAGGGGGTAATCTGCCCGACAGGTCCAGTCACCGTAGCCGAGCAGTTGCCGGAAACGAACCCGATCCGAAAGGTCGCGCTGGCGTTTCGAGAAGCCTACGTGAAGGCGAACGGTGAGCCTGTTAATGACGCATTCGCACCGTATTCTTTCGACGGCTGGCTCATATTTCTCGATGCTGCCAAGCGTGCGAAGGCCGCGGCAAAGCCAGGCACGCCGGAATTCCGCAATGCCCTGCGGGAGGCGATCTTTACCTCCAGGGAGGTGGTTGGAACTCACGGAGTGTACAGCTACACGCCGGCTGACAGGCACGGTGTTGATGAACGATCCCGCGTGATGGTGCAGCTGGTCAACGGCAAATGGCAGTTGCTTCCCTGATCGTGGCCACGGGCGGCCACACTCGGCCGCCCGCAGCAGATTACGTTACAGACCCTTGGGATGGGCCATGAACTCCTCGATGATTTCAGGCGGGGGTTTCACGAAATCCGACACACGGCTCACGCCAAGACCGGTCAAACGCTTCAGTTTGACCGCGAGCTCTGCCATCTTAACGACGATCGGGATGCCGTTAATCACCGGTGCGTGATCGACGACATGCCCTTGAATGGCAGAGAACAGCAGCATTGGAATTCCGCCACCCGGGACCAGGACGTCACAGCCTGCAGCTACGAGTGGTCGCGCCTGCTCGGCGAAGAGCTCCAGCACTTCCTCAGCGAGGGCCTCCGATTCATAGGCTTTCAGGATCTGCCCAGGCTCAAATGTCATGGCATGCACGCCGGTGACCCGCCGCTCAAGGGCATACTTTGTAATCTGGTGGTGAAACCAGGGGATGTAGCGGGTGTTGATGGTAATGATGCCGCTGCGCTGCCCCAGTTGACAGGCATGCAACATTGAGGTCTCGCCGAGCGCTAGGACCGGAATATCAACGACGGAACGCGCCTCATAGAGGCCCGCATCCTGAAAATGGCCGATAACAAAGGCATCATATCCCTCACGCTCAGCTCTCACCGCATTGCAAATCACCTCGCGAGCGCAGCGGAACTCGACAATAGGATGAGCATAACTGTCGTACGGCGTGATGCCCTTGATGTCGACTGTTGTCCCTGGGTCAACGACGGAATCGAGATGATTGCGCAACCGGTCCCAATAGATCTTGCCGTTCTCATAATCGACGTAACTTTGATACCAGATCCGGATAGGCTTCATCTCTCGTCCTCCTTGAGGCGAACCCAATGGCGGCCACTGACTGCTCGGCCAGATGGCGAGAGCCATTCCTCATCTGAATCGGCGAGAATGGCTTTCATCTGTACGATCCAAAATATGTTGCAAATCTAAAAATTTAAAGCCTAAAATATATTGGTGATCGAGCAATAACCTTTGCCGTACAGCCAGGAGGACCGACAATGAAAGCATTCATAGGTTGGCTTGGGGGAGCAGTGCTATCTGTCATGGCGGCCGGAGCAGCCCATGCAGAGATCAAGGTTGGCTTCGTGACTTCTCTTAGCGGCCCTGGAGCATCGATCGGGATCCCCTACAGTAAGGGGATGGCGGCTGCACTTGCCTATGCAAGCGAGGTGGCTGGCGAGAAGATCCGGCTGATCGAGCTTGATGATGCTTCCGATCCTTCGGCTGCCGCGCGCAACGCTCGCAAGCTCATTGACGAGGAGAAAGTGGATGTGCTGCTTGGCACATCAGGCGCCCCGAGTGCCTTGGCTATGGCCACGGTTGCTGTGGAGCAGAAGGTACCGATGATCGCCCTGTCGCCAATCGCGCCGGTTGCCCCGGGTGAAGGGGGCCCTTGGGTCATCTCGGTCCCTCAGCCCGCACAGTTAATGGTGGCCGCTGTCGTTGAGCGGATGAAGGCACAGGGCATCAAGTCAGTTGCTTATATCGGCTTCAGTGATGCCTGGGGCGACCTCGTTTATGACGGCCTAACTGCAGCAGCTGCGCCCGCAGGAATTAAGGTTCTGACCAATGAGCGTTATGCTCGAGCAGACACCTCGGTTACTGCTCAGATCCTGAAAATCATCGCGACGCGTCCGGATGCGGTCATGACCGGCGGTGCCGGAACGCCGGGTGCGCTGCCTTTTCTTGCGCTTGCCGAGCGCGGCTACAAGGGTCCAGTGTTCGGCAGCCACGCCCTCATCAACGCGGACTTTGTCCGAGTAGGTGGTCAGGCTGTAGAGGGCGTCATTGCCCCTACGGGCCCCGTCGTCGTGGCCGAGCAGCTTCCCGAGGCGAGCCCAACCAAGAAGGCCGCCCTGGACTTCCGGGCAGCGTATGAAAAGGCAAACAATTCCACTACCACGGACGCGTTCTCAGCCTATTCATTCGACGGCTGGATACTGTTTCTCGATGCAGCCAAGCGCAGCTTGCCCACCACGAAGCCTGGAACGCCAGAATTCCGCAATACTCTGCGCCAGGCATTGGTCAATGCGAAAGACGTCGTAGGCTCGCACGCGGTTTTCAACTTCACCCCTGCTAGCCAGTACGGCGTCGATGAGCGAGCGCGTGTGCTTGTGCAACTCGTCAAAGGCAAGTGGAAGCTTCTTCCTTGACCTATGCAGGGCTTGATCATGGTCGCTCCTGCGTCACCGGCGAGCTGTCATAGGTTCGGTTTGGTGCTAAGACGCTTCAGCTCTCGCTGTGGTGAATGACTGGAGCCTCACCGATGTCTCCGTTGGCGCAAAACCAGTGCGCCCATCTGAGGAGTTCCCACTGCGAGCGCTTGAGCTTGCCTATGATGTTGTCTTTGGTGGGTAGGGCACACGAGGGCTGCGCGTTCGGATGCTCCGCAATCTCCAAAGGGCCCGTCTTGAGGTTCCAGCAGGGGCATTCCACGTGCGGTCTCTGCCCTGACACCGGCGAGACGCACGGCTTCGTCCTGGAATCCTTGCGACACGGGTCGTCTGCGGCATACAGAGTCTCCCGCTCCAGATAGAAGCTCGACTTTTCCGATCCTGCTGGCGAATCCGCTTCAGGGCTGCTGAGGCGGCTGCCAAGCTTCTGGAGCTGACAGCCGGCGTTTTGCGCCCGAGCGCTGCAGGTTAGCCCTCCGCCTGCGAATGAAATGGCAATATCGCATTCGCCGGCAGTACCTTATCCGCGGCAAGTCCAATCAGATCCTATGTTGACCTGGAGATAGGCCGCCGCATCTCGCTGCACGCGCGATCCAAGTCCATTGGCTGCTTGCAACGCTGCAATGGCGCGCCTTGGTATCATCAGTTCATTCACGCCACAACGTTGCGCAGATCGCCTCCACTTGGCGAATGAAGGCGAGAACGGTTGGCCTGACGACGCTTTGGCGCCGGAAGACGGCGCAGGTCTTGCGGGTCCAGGTTGGAAACGACAGGCGCAGAGGCACGATAATCTGTTCGCAGGCCCTGGCATGCAGAGTCGTTTGCGCCTGCAGACTCGATCGCGTGACATAGCTGAGATGATTTGTGTCCATCAACACAGCGCTCAGAAACACAACGGACGTGGTCTCAATCGCTGTATGCGGCCTTGGTAGGTCGGCCCCGATGAATAATCCGTCAAGCTTAAGGCGATCTGGCTCGGGCCGCGGTGGCACTAGCCAAGAGAATGGAACGAGTTCAGCGAGTCCAACGCTCGTTCGGTCGGCGAGCGGATGATGAGGGCCGGCGATGAACTCAATCGGTTCCTCCAGCAAGATCCTGAAATCCAGGTCAGGGTCGCCAGAGCCTTCCGGGCGCGCCATGATGGCCACGTCGAGGCGACCGCTACGCAGGGCATCGATAAGGGTGTCGTTGAGACCCTCACTGACGATGATGTCCACATCTGGATAACGCTCTCTCAATCCCGCAACGGCTTGGGGAACGAGTGACCGCAACACGGCAGCGACGCAGCCGATCCGCAGGCTCCCACGCCGCGCCCCACGCAATGCGTCAAGCTCCTCAAGAGCTTCGTCCGACAGTGCGAGCACCATATCGGCATAGGCTTTGAGCCTCTCGCCGAAAAGGGTCATGCGTACTCCGGTGGGACCGCGATCAAGGAGCCGAACGCCAAGGCTCCGTTCCAGCATCCGGATGCTCTTGCTAAGCGCCGGCTGGGTCAGTCCGAGTGCCTCGGCAGCGGCACTCATGCTTGCCAATCGGACCACAGCCACAAAATGACGCAACTGGCGCAGTTCCATCGGTGAACCCTCCACTAGGCGTCATAACCGAAAGTTATGAGCACGGCAAAGCAAGTTGATTGCGCCGTGGAGACGCTGGTGAGAAACTATTTTATGCTTAAAGTAATCTGATGGCCGAACGTCGACCCGGCGCGGCCTATCTGAGAACGGAGCGAGGGACCATGGCCAATTCCGCCGCGCACTTACAATCCGCGGGCAGCTTTGCAGCATCGCTGCTCGC
Organism: Microvirga yunnanensis; assembly: GCF_025460875.1. Classification (NCBI taxonomy): domain Bacteria; kingdom Pseudomonadati; phylum Pseudomonadota; class Alphaproteobacteria; order Hyphomicrobiales; family Methylobacteriaceae; genus Microvirga; species Microvirga yunnanensis. Next base: position 51,120 of record NZ_JAMXFI010000031.1, on the reverse strand, counting down.
GCAATTCAAACCGCAGGATCGCAGTTTACCCGTACTCCTGCGTCGTCAAGCGGAACGTTATGGGTCACGCCGCCTCTTCGTGGCAGGTGACGTGATCTTGACTTATGAGGGCGCATGCGAACTCGCCGCTCGTACCGCGGCCGCCCTGTCCGCCGCGGGTATCCGACCTGGGGATCGAGTCGCGCTCATGTGTGGCAACCGAGCCGAGTTCATGGCGGCCTATCTCGGGAGCGCTTGGCTCGGTGCCATTACGGTTCCGATCAACACAGCGTCTCGCGGAGCCCAGCTCGAGCATATCCTGCGAAATTGTGGCGCACGACTGATTGTGGTTGAGGCCGAGCTGACTCCGGCTCTTGTACCACTCGCGGGGCTTGGTCTGCCCCTCACCGAGGCTTGGCTTATCGGCGGGGGAGCTCCTGTCGATCTACCCCACCTGGCGGTGCGGCCGATGCCGTCTGGCAACGAACAATGTGAGCCGCACGACACGCGGCCTGGCGACACTGTGGCCATCCTCTATACCTCGGGCACCACCGGTCCCTCAAAGGGCGTTTGTTGCCCGCAGGCGCAATATTTCTGGTGGGGGGTCCATACGGCCATGCTGCTTGGTGTCCGCGAGGGCGACGTGTTGATGACCTGCCTTCCACTGTTCCACACCAACGCTCTCAATAGTTTCTATCAAGCGCTGCTGACAGGATCGACGCTCGTCGTTGAGAAGCGCTTTTCGGCGTCCGGGTTTGTGGCAGCCCTCAAACGTCACCAAGCGACGGTCACCTATCTGCTCGGAGCGATGGTACCGATCCTGCTTTCCCGGGAACCAAGCCCGGACGACAGTGACCACCAAACGCGGATCGCACTCGCGCCGGGAGTCCCTGCCCAGTTTCACCGCCCTTTCACCGAGCGCTTCGGGTTCGGGTTAATTGATGGATACGGCTCGACAGAGACGAACTTCACGATCGGCACAACACTCGACCGGCAGCGTCCCGGGCACATGGGCTGGGTACGACCTGGATTCGCTGCCCGGGTCGTGGACGACGAGGACAATGAGGTGTTGGACGGTCAGCCCGGTGAGCTGATTCTGCGTGCCGATGAGCCGTTCGCCTTTGCCACTGGCTACTTCGAGATGCCGGATAAGACGGTCGAGGCATGGCGGAACTTGTGGTTCCACACAGGTGATCGTGTGGTGCGCGAGCCCGATGGCTCCTTCCGCTTCCTCGATCGCCTCAAGGACGCCATTCGCCGACGCGGCGAGAACATCTCTTCCTTTGAGGTCGAGCAGGTGGTGGTGAGCCACCCTGCCGTCGCCAATGCGGCGGTGTTCCCAGTGCGGTCCGAGCTCGCTGAGGATGAAGTGATGGTCGCTGTCGTGCTCCGAGAGGACGTAACACTTGGGCCAGAGGCGCTGCTGGATTACTGCGCGCCGCGCATGCCCTACTTCGCAGTGCCGCGTTTCGTGGAATTCGTACCCGAGCTCCCGGCGACGGAAAACGGCAAGATCCAGAAATTCAAGCTGCGCGAGCGCGGCATCACGGCGGCAACCTGGGACCGCGAGGCCGCCGGATACAAGGTCGCGCGCTGACGCGGCTCATCAGACCGGCCGGAACAATTCACGGACGAACTGTAGCCGGACCAACAAAGAAGGGAACGGAGAATACCATGACGATGAAGGTTATATCGCCGCCCTCAAGGCGGCCCACGGACACACAGCTGCACCGGATCGTAATCGCTTCGCTGGCCGGCAACGCCTTGGAATGGTACGATTTCTTCCTTTACGGAACGGCTGCAGCATTGATCTTCGGCCCGCTGTTCTTCCCGGTTGGAACGGATCCGCTGACCGGCACGCTGGCGGCTTTCGCCGGCTTCGCTGTCGGCTTCGCGGCGCGCCCGTTCGGCGGGATCGTGTTCGGTCACATCGGCGACCGTTTAGGACGTAAGACAGCGCTGGTCTTAACCCTGTCAATCATGGGCGCGGCGACATTCCTAATCGGTCTTCTGCCGACCTACACCCAGATCGGCATCTGGGCACCCATCCTGCTCGTTCTTTTGCGCATTGCTCAGGGAATCGCAGCCGGCGGAGAATGGGGCGGCGGGGTCCTGATGATCAGTGAGAACGCTCCGCCCGAGCGTCGCGGCTTCTACTCGGCCTGGAGCCAAGTCGGCGTGGCCGGCGGATTTGTGCTCTCAGCTGGAGGCTTTTATCTCGTCCAGCTTCTGCCGCAGGAGGCGTTCATGAGCTGGGGATGGCGCATTCCCTTCCTCGTGAGTGTGATCATCTTCGGCCTCGGCATCTACATCCGTGCGCACCTACCTGAAAGCGCCGAATTCGAGGAGGTTCGTAAGAAGGGTGAACGCAAGCACCTGCCTGTGGTCGAGGCGATCCGTCGGCACCCGCGGGAAATCCTTCTTGCCATGGGGCTGCGTGTTGCCGAGAACGGTGGATCTTACGTCTTCCTCGCCTTCGCACTCGCATACGGCAAGTTCGTCGGCGTGCCTCAAGGCTTGATGCTGCTCGGCGTCATGGTGTCGATGACGCTCGCGCTGGCTACGATGGTGATGTTCGGGGCTCTTTCTGATCGGATCGGCCGCCGGCCCGTTTACCTATTCGGTGCGGCTGGCCTGATGGCTGCCGCCTTTCCCTTCTTTTGGCTGATCGACACCAAACTGCCCGTTTTGGTCATCTTTGCCTTTATGATCGGCAACTCCATATGCCATGCCGCCATGATCGGTACGCAGCCGAGCTTCTTCAGCGAATTGTTTAGCCCTGATGTGCGCTATTCCGGCGTGGCGCTCGGTCACGAGATCGCCTCCGTCTTTGCCGGAGGTCTGTCGCCACTGATCGCGACAGCGCTCCTCGCGACATACCAAGCCGCGTGGCCGGTGGCGCTCTATCTCGCATTCCTAGGGGGGATCTCGGTGGTCGCGGTCCTGTTCGCGCGCGAGCCCGCGCCCAAGGCGAAAGCGGGGGCACTGGTCGAGATCGCCCCACTGCGGGACCGAGGCGCTGGATAGTCGGCGCAAGATCAACTTCAACTCGGGTCGCGTACGACGGCATCTTGGCCGCTGTGCCAGTCACGATGCCGTACAAGCGCCACCCAATCCGCCGAGCACGTTGGTGGATTGCTGACGCTCTTAGGAGGGAGCCTGAAGCTCTCGCTTGACGACAGGAGCGAGACTTCTAGCTCTTACGTGATCAGCGAAGGTTGGACCATCTCATGCCGAGCGAAGCACGCGGACTCTACCGCACCCAGGTACCTGAGCATGAGGCTCGCTACGCCTGGGTTTCCTATGGAGATAGCGGAGGGGAAGACGTACCGGAGGAGGAGTACCGAGCCCGAGGGATTGAGCCGAACTTTGATGCCCTGCCCACCAAGGATGAGTACTACTCTACTGGGGATCCTGCTCTTGACCATCCAGGGGCTAATCGCGCCTAAGGATTCCAAGCGCCGGGACCGGCCACTGCAGCCGGAGGCGGATCTCCTGGCAGCCATTAACGACCATCGGCAGCCTGCCAACCTACGGCTACCGACGCGGGCATGCTCTTTTGATGCGCCCGGTGCGCGAGCAAGGCCAGGCGCCGCCCAACCACGAACGAGTCGACCGCGTCATGAGGGCCCACGGCCACACGTTGCAGCGGCGTGCCGTCGGGGCCGAGGCGTGCCGACACGACGGGCGCATGGCCGTGAAGCACTCCAATCTGCGTTGATGCACGGACGGGTTAGAGCTCGGCTGTAAGAAGACTTGATGTCGCGAGCACCGGCCCTCGGACCCCGGAGGAACGCGCTGGCCTACAGGTAGCTGCGAGTGGGCGGTTCGGTAAACGAAAGAAGTTCCTAAAGATCGTTCGATGAAATGAGTTCACGTGACGCTGTCATGGCAGCTTCGAAAAGAGCCAGGCTTTCTCGGACGCTTGCAGTATCCGCAAGGGTGTGTGCAATCTCTGCTACTCTTTCGAATCCTTTTTCCTTTCCAAGCCAGTGGCAGCAGTCGCAAAACTTGATTTCCATCTCCGATGAAGAATGTGGGTTTTCCGGCGACCCTTTTACGCGGGAGACAACCACCTCGTGAACGTCGCTGTCCTTCAGGATGAGACGCGTCGTATCTGGAAAGTTGGCGCCCTCCCTCATCAAGGAACCGTTATATGAATTCAGCATAATCTTTGGGATCTATGTCTGGATCTCCGGGCTTTCGACTTTCGCGCGTGTCATGTGGTGCAGCGAAAGAGTTCCGGAAGCGAGAACTCGTGCAGTGCAGTATGTGCCGCTGAAGCGAGCCTCCATCTCATTTGTAGGATGATCAAATCTCAAGTTCCGTCGCGCCGTCCCGGGCAGGCGTGTCTCAGCGCGGTCGACTGCCGCAAGCGAAAACCCTTCCTGCTGCCGAAGAAGCTCGATTCCGTCCAACGTGCGGTGAACTGCGCCACAACACGCGAAGCGTTTGGCCAAGAGGCCGTCGTTGTCTATAGCGAGGACGTCGCCCAACCCCTCCAGAGCGCGGATGCATCAAGTGTTTTCATCGCCATTGGAGAAGAGATCGAAAAGACGTCAGCAAGGGAACGCCATGTCCCATGTCGGTGCTTCCGGATCGATCCCGCGGCAAGCCGTTGTTCTCTCGATCCTCGTCCAGTCAATGGCCTGCTGTGGCGCTCGCGCCCAGGAGATGGTCGTTCAGCAGGAACCGATCCCTGACAATGTATGGAGCGATATGCAGGGCAAGTCCTGGCACGAGGACATTGGATGCCCGGCACGGGCCGAACTCGTGCTGCTGACGGTGCCGTATCACGATTTCCAGGGAGAATCCCAACTCGGGCAGTTGATCGTGGCCGCGAAGGTGGCTGCGGACGTGGCCGCCGCCTTCCAGGAGATCTACGACAGCCATTCCTTCCGCATCGAGCGCATGGAACTCATCGACAGGTACGGGGGCGATGACGACCAGTCGATGGCCGCCAACAACACGAGTGCCTTCAACTGCCGCCCTGTGAGTGCCGGTTTGAAACCGATCGCTCACATGCAGGGGATCGCGGTCGACATCAACCCCGTGCAGAACCCATATTTCACTGGGCACCCGACGAGCCCGATGAGCGTGGTCAAACCGGAGGCGGGCAGACCGTATATCGCCGAGATCAACCGCTCGGCTGATGTCATCGGGCTCATCACACCAAGGAGTGTCGTGACCGAAGCATTCGGTAAGCGCCAATGGCGCTGGGCCACCAGCGGGTACATCACTGACTACAAGCACTTCTCGCAGAATGGCAAATGATCGGCACCGGGCGAAATGCTGAATCATACCTCGCGCCCGCGTAAGTCAGCATTGGGTCAACCCGGGAAATCTGCTGCCTGTCAGGAACGTCCGGTGTTCCCTGCCAGAACTGGCATTCGGGTTGCTTCCGGGAAGTGCTATAAGAAGCCTTTTTAAGCTCATCCCAGCCTTCCTGCCGAACCCTCGCCGCGATGTCGCCAAAGACGGTCCACAATCACAACCTCGTCAAGGTCAGCCCGCCGGGGCACGTGCGGGCCCTCAGCCTCCTTCCGTCCATGGCATGAGCATCCATCAGGCTAACCCACGCAAGGGCCAGTCACGGATGTTGGACGCGGGTTACTTACGCGTCGCTAGGGCTGCGGTGATCCCAAGGCCGATGAACGAGGTGCCGGCGAACCAGCGCTGAAAACGCAGGAAGCGCCCATTGCGGCGCAGGAAGTCACCGGCTGTTCCGGCCACAAGCGCAAACATCCCATCGCTCATGATGCCCAGTCCCATAAAGGTCAGGCCAAGTAGGAGAATTTGCCAATGCACCGCGCCACGTGACGGATCAACGAATTGCGGCAGGAAGGCCAGAAAGAAGATGGCTGTCTTCGGGTTGAAGAGGTTGACCACGAAGCCGTCGCGGAAGACGCGGCGCAGCGGCTTAGCTGGCACTTCAGGGCGCTCCGGATCGGGATCCTTCGCCATCAGGGTACGAAGGCCGATCCAGACAAGGTAGGCTGCACCGAGATACTTGACGATCGCGAAGGCCAGTGACGATGAGACAAGGAGAGCCGAGAGCCCGACCGCCGCCGCGGTAACGTGAACAATAGTGCCGAGATGGATGCCGAGCACTGAGACCAGCCCTGCTGCCCTGCCCTGCTCGACCGAGCGGGCGACAATAAAGAGTACCGCCGGTCCGGGCGTCAGCAGCAGCACGACGGACGCAACGATGAACAATCCCCACAAGGTCAGATCGGGCATGAGCTTTCGTCCTCACTTGGCGTCGCGACATGGCAGCCAGGGCGTTACAAGAACTAACGGCGCTCTGGAAGTCGGTGGCCCGGTAAGATCTACGGAGGTGCTACTTACGACAGGTAGTGCCCGGTAACAAGTTTGATCGAGCACGCTCGACCGTGATGAGTTCCGATCCGTTCCCAGATCGAGAGACAGTGAGCGCCATCGACTACATGACCTTACGGCCGACCGATCCCGATGGCGACGATCATTGAGGCTGCAAGTCTATTCTCATGGCTCGGCGGGCCTCTGGGACTTTCGACGCGATGAGGGTGCCCCGGTTGAACCGCGGATTTCCAGCTTCGTCTGGAGCCGAACGACCTGGGGCGTCGTATCACCGGCGATGGCGGCGAGCGCCAACTCGCAGGCAACCTTCCCCATATCCCGGAGCGGATGGGAAACTGTCGTAAGGGCGGGGCTAAGGAAGCGTCCGATAGTGGCATCGAATCCCACGATGGAAATGTCGTCCGGAACCCTCAAGCCTGCCTCGTACGCGACCTGAAGTGCGCCAGCCGCAAGGACATCGGATGTGATGAGAACCGCAGTCGGCTGCTCGCTGGCTTGCAGCAGGTGCCGCATGCCCATCTGTCCCCATGCGGTGATCGGATCCTCGCCCGCCGCGACGTAGCGGCCCAGGAAAACGATGTCATCCACGTAGCCAATTCCGGCGGCCTGGAGCCCCTGCCGATAGCCTGCAAGGCGCTCTTCCTCGACCGCGCTGGGCACACCCAGAGTGCGGTACAGGGCTGGGTCGCCCCCGATGAACCCAATCCTCCGATGCCCAATCTTTACCAGATGCTCGACTGCCTGGACGGATCCGGCGGCATTGTCGACGACGACAGCGGACGTCGGCCGATCCAGCACGCGCTCGACCTGCACAGTAGGAATGCCTGCCGCCGCCGCGATGTCGAGGCTCTCGACGTCGAGGGCGTACGTGAAGATCATCGCGTCCACCCGGCGCTCGATCAACCGCTCGACCCCCAGGCGCTCGCGCTCGCGGCTTGCCTCCATGTTGAGGAGGATGACGGTGTAATCGTTGCGAAGGGCCTCATCCTCGATCCCCCGGGCGATCTCGGCGAAGAACGGATTGTGGGTCGTTGACCGCAGGAAGTTGCCAATGGTCATGCTTCGGTTCGTCCGGAGGCCGCGTGCGACCCCGTTGAGACGATATCCCGTCTGCCGGAGTGCCTCCTCGACCCTCCTCCGGGTCTCCTCCTTCACGTAACCGTTCTTCTTGAGAACGCGCGCGACCGTCGCAGTCGAAACCCCGGCTTGCTCGGCCACGCCTATCAGGGTCGCGGACTTGGACATAGTTTCGATTCCCCTACCCTCCAGGATGCCTAGTCGAGATCACGGCCCGGTGCGACGGTCCAGGTTCGCGCCGGGGCGGGCAATCCACAGTCCTGAACCCCAGGCTCCAGTAGTTCCGCCACGACAACTAGCCATTACGTCCACTTGTCATATAAAACAGAATATGTCATCGATGACATAGACAATAAAGTCGGGCCATTCGCAAGGAATGAGACCACGGCTTCAACGAGGAAATGCCGGAGGATCTTGTTCCTTCGACAACTCTGAGCTTGCCCGGCGCCGAGAGGCGCAACGGGGGTGTGCGCCCTGGCCAAAGTTGGCCGGAGGCATCAGGAACAGGAGGAGTCGCGTCATGCGTCTGCCCACCGACCGTCACCATCGTCGGACTGACCGCTCTCGGATGTCTGTTCCCCTGATTGGTAGCCTGGCCCGATCCGGCAGAGCCATCAGGATTGAGCCTGCGGGCAACCCCATCCATCTGTTCGACACGGAAAGCGGAGAGCGCATCCCCTGAGGGAAGGCGGCCTAAGCGCGGAGGTTCGCGTCACGCCCATGTCCAGCCTGAAAGCCCAGGGATTACGGCATGTCGGCGCGGCGACGATGGTAGCTGGCACCACGACCAGACAAGGGAGGAAATCATGAAACGAATGGATAGACACTTGATGGGCAGGTTCCGTCTTTTGAAGATGGGATTGCTCGCCACCTCGCTCATGGCAGTCACAGGCGGGGCGCACGCCCAGGTCAAGATCGACTTCTGGGACCAGATCTGGGGCCCCGCGGAGTACATCGACTCCGCCAAGGCGCTCGTCGACAAGTTCAACAAGGAGAACCCGAAAATCCAGGTCCAGTACCGGTCCGTGCCATGGGCGAACTGGTACCAGACCTATGCGACGGCGATCTCCGCCGGGACCGCTCCCGACGTCAGCACGGGCGCCGGGTACCAGTCGATCCAGTTTCACGACATGGGCGCGATCAGGCCCATGAACGACGTGATCACCGACTTCGAGAAGTCCGGTGACCTCAAGGACTTCGTTCCCGGATCCGTCGAGAAGCTGAAGGCCGGGGACGAGTACTTTGCCCTGCCGTGGAATATCGACATCCGGATCTGGTTCTACAACAAGGAGATGTTCGACGCTGCCGGCGTCAAGCCGCCGACCAACTGGAGCGAGTTCCGGACCGCCGCCAAGTCACTGACGAAGAACGGCAAGTACGGTCTCGTCGCCTCGGGCGACACGGGTGGTTCCCACTACGTCTACAGCCTCATCCTGAACAACGGGGGCGGCCTCTTCAACGAGAAGAAGGAGCTCACCTTCAACACGGACCGCAACAAGGAGGCGCTGCAGTTCCTGTCCGACCTCGTGAAGGACGGCTCCGTGCATCCGGCAAGCGCCGGCTACGACAGCGACCAGCGCCGGCGTGCCTTCTTCCAGGGCGAGGCGGCGATGATCCTCGACGGTCCCGGCCTCCTGGATGCAATCCCGGCCGACCAGCGCCAAAAGTTCGCGGCGGTCTCGCCGATGACGGGTCCCCATGGAGACAAGGGTACGATCTTCTGGGTCAACAACATTATGATGTACGAGCAGACGAAGAACCCGGAGGAGGTGAAGACCTTCCTCGAGTGGTGGTCGCGGAACCAGTTGCCGCTCTGGACGCAGGGCAAGGTCCGCTCCCTCCCCGCCCGTGTGTCGTTCTCGAAGGATCCGTTCTTCGCGCAGGATCCCGCACGCCAGACGGCCATCGCGGAGTACGTGCCGATCGCCAAGACCACGGGAACCAAGTCCGAGGCGATCTTCGCCAAGCTGAACGCGGTCGAGGGTGACGGGGTCATGATGTCCCTGATGCAGGAGATTCTCCAGGGCAAGGACCTGGGCCCGGCGATGGAGCGCGCCGAGGGTAAGCTCAAGAGCATCATGAAGGAGTAGCGAGGGATGGCGATCACGACCACCATGAAACTCGGCCGGGAGGCAGCCGTACGCAGACGCCGGACCATCGACGTGCTGCCCGCGCTGCTGCTGCTTCCATCCGTGCTTCTCATAGGGTGCGTGATCGCCTGGCCCCTCCTGACCGGGATGGAGTACAGCCTGCACAAGGGTACCCTGCTCCGTCCCGGCGCCTTCGTGGGCCTCGACAACTACGTCGCGCTCGCCGACCTTGGCGAGTTCTGGCACGCCCTCCGTTTCAGCATCATGTTCGCGGTCGTGAACGTCGTGTGCTGCTACCTGCTGGGTCTCGGCATCGCGCTGCTGATGGACATGGACGTCCCCTTCCGCGCGTTTTTCCGCGTGGCGTTCCTGTTGCCCTGGATCATCCCGTCGATCGTGTCCGTCGTCAGTTGGCGCTGGCTGGTCGCGGACCAGAATGCGCCCGTGAACCAACTGCTCTCCCTTGTCGGGACCGACCCGATTTACTTCCTCAGCTCGGACACGTGGGCTCAAGTCGTTGTGTTCGCGGTCAAGATCTGGCGCAGCTTCCCCTTCATGATGGTGTCCCTCCTCGCCGCCCTTCAAGGCATCGACCGCTCGCTCTACGAGGCGGCCGCCATCGACGGGGCGACGCGGTGGCAGACCTTCATCTATGTCACGCTGCCCCAGCTCAAGGGCATCTCCATCATCCTGTGCATTCTGATGACGATCTGGACCATCAACGACTTCGAGACGCCGTGGCTGATCACGCAGGGTGGTCCTTCGAACGCGACCGAGAACCTGATCCTGTTGGCCCATCGCCTGACTTTCGCCCGGAACCAGGTTGGCCTTGGGTCCGCCGTCTCGTTCGTGACCTTCCTGATCCTCATGGCACTCGCGGTCATTCTTCTGCGCCAGCAAGGGAGGGACACATGAGAGGGCTTCTTCCGGCACGGAAGCGTGCATTCCTCCTGCTCGTCATCACGGCCATCGCGGTCGCCATCAACACGCCCATCATCCTGATGGTCCTCAACTCCTTCCAGACGACCGAGCAGATGCTGATGTCGAAGTCGGTGCTACCGTCCGAATACACGGTTGCGAACTACGGGTTTCTCATCGCGCGGACATCGTACCTGCGCTTCTTCTCGAACAGCGTCCTGATCGCTGCCGTCAGCACGATCCTGACCATCGTCGCCGCTGCCTTCGCCGGATACGCACTGTCCCGCTATCGCACGAAGCCGATTACCCTGTACTCGCGGATCCTCCTCATGGTGCAGATGTTCCCGATCATCATGGCGATCATTCCCCTGTTCGTGCTCTTCAGGAAGTTGGGGCTCATCGACAACCCGCTCTCGGTCATCATCATCTATGCGACCGTCCACCTGCCCTTCGCGACCTGGATGTTCAAGGCCTTCTTCGACACGATCCCGCGCGAGCTCGAGGAGGCCGCGCTCGTCGACGGCTGCTCCCGCCTCGAGGCATTCTTCCGGATCGTCCTGCCCCTGTCCGGCCCAGGGATCGCGGCCGTCGCGATCTTCTCGTCCCTGTTCTCGTACAACGAGTTCTTCGTCGCGAGCATCTTCCTGAGAACCGAGGCGCAGATGCCGATCCCGGTCGGCGTCCAGATGTTCATGCAGCAGTACGCCACGGACTGGGGCAGCCTGATGGCGGCCGCCACCCTGACGATGGTCCCAACCTTCATCTTCTTCATGTTCGCCCAGAAGTACATGGTCCACGGCGGTCTTGCCGGGGGCGTGAAGGGGTAAATCCGGTCACATAGGGAAACACCATGCCTGAAATTCTACGTGTCGGCGTCGTCGGCTGTGGCGAGGTCGCCCAGATCATCCACCTTCCCACCTTGCAGAACCTTAGGGACAAGTTCCGCGTCACGGCGATCTGCGACGTCAGCGCCAAGGTGCTCGAGGGCGTCGGGGAGCAGTTCGGGGTGAGGCATCGCTTCCAGGACTACCGGGAGCTGGTCAACTCCGCCGAGGTCGATACGGTCCTGATCGCCAACCCGCACGTCTTCCACGCCGAGGTCGCCATGGCCGCGATCAAGGCCGGCAAGTCCGTGCTGGTCGAGAAGCCCATGTGCATGTCCCTTGCGGAGGCGGATGCGCTGATCGCCCAGGAGAAGCAAGCCGGGGTCGTCGCCCAGGTCGGGTTCATGCGCCGCTACGCGCAGGCCTTCACGGAGGCAAAGCGGCTGGTGCAGGAGCTTCCCGACATCCGGCTCGCCCGCGTGCACGACGTCATCGGGCGGAATCCGCTCATCATCACCCAGATCAACAACGTGATCCGGCCGACGGACTTGCCGAAGGGCGCCGAGGAGGAGCTGCTGGCCAAGCAGAGGGAGATGGTGACCGCGGCGGTCGGACCGGTGCCAGAGCCCCTCGACAAGACGTACCTGCTCCTGCTGGGACTCGCCAGCCACGACATCTCGGCCATGCGCGAGCTGCTCGGATTGCCCAAGGGGATCCTGTACGCGGCATGCCGGGGTCCCGAGGGGCGCACGGTCTCAGCGGCGTTCGACTACGGCGACTTCGTCTGCCAGTTCGAGACGAGCGTCGATGCCATCCCGCGCTTTGATGCTCACATCGAGGTCTACAGCCCGTCCAGGATCGTCCGGGTCGACTACGACACCCCCTACGTCCGGAACTTGCCAGGTCGCCTGACCGTCCTGGAGCCGGGATCCGACGGCATGGCCAAGCGGCAGGTCGGATCCACTTGGAAGGACGCCTTCGAGATCGAGTGGCTGGCCTTTCACGAGAACGTCACGCAAGGACGCCGACCGAAGACCTCGCTTGCCGATGCCCGCGAGGACCTCGTGCTCTTCAAGGAGATGATGTCGATGATCCAAGAAGGTTGGTCCGCAGCCGATATGCGCGGGCGGGTAGCTGCTCACGCCTGATCCTGCGGTTCCCTCGGAGGTGCCCACTGTGAAGCGGCACCGAAGGTTAACCCCCCTCGCGCGAGCAGCGAAACGCCTTGGTTTAGCGATAAAATGGGAATTCGGCGGGGTCGCGATCGGCGCCGATGATGACCCCGCCGACACCATGAATTTGCAACAACGTCATGCACTTGATGGCAGTCGGCTGGGGGGCAGCATTCGACGCCAATTCACACCCGAGAACTACAAGGTCGGGCGAGTTGATGTGGTCGTGCGGCTCAAGCAGAAACCACAATGTCGATGAGGCTCTTCACAGCACTGGCGGTGGCCAGAACGCCCAAAGCGTTAACGTAATTGTAGCAATCCAAAGGACGATGATTGCCGCCGCCGCGATGCGGCTGGTCGGACGCTCCAATCGGCGCTGCGCCTCCTCCCGGAACTCCGCCATCAGAGGCTCGGGGATCATCATGATCAGCAAGGAGATTACGATGGGCAGAAGGATCACCTCGTCGAGATAGCCCAGCACTGGGATGAAGTCAGGTATCAAATCGATCGGGCTGAGGGCGTAAGCTGCAATCACCACGGCTGCGGCCTTCACATACCATGGCACCCGCGGGTCGCGGCCGGCGATGTAGAGCGCCACGACATCCTTCTTGATGGCGCGTGCCCAATCCTTCAATCGTGCCCCGATCCCCATCCCTTAGCCCTTTTCGGAGAGAGGTCTGTCTTGCCCGAACGCCTATAGGGGATCTCAGCCGCGCAAGCCAGCGAAGGAACGTTTGGGCCAAACCAAGAAGATCGGTGGTGACGTTGGAAGGTCCGCTACCTCCCGTACTCCGGAAATACGTCTAAGGTCGAGCCCATGCCAGGGCACGACCTTCCTGCAATGGCGCGGTTGGATGAAGTCCACTGACGGAATCCTTTCGATCTCCGCATCTGCACCTTTCAACCGGATTACCGGGTCTTCGACGTCCTAGTCGCTCACATGCAGTGCGTTGACCAACACAGCGGTCGAGTACTCATCATGAGGGCACCGGTATCCTCAGCGGGTTCCTTCGAAGCCGATTTTAGTGCGGTTCCGCCCCTCCTCCTTGGCTGCGTAAAGGGCCCTGTCGGCTCGACGGAGGATCGAGCTGCGGTCGTCATCCGGTAGAGCTTCGGCCACTCCGGCGCTGAAGGTGCAAGAGAGTTCGAGCCCACTGTGCTCCAGGACTGCTGGGGGAAAGCCGTCGCGGATGCGCTCGATCATGCGCACGGCGTGGTCGAGCCGAAGCTCAGGCAGCAGGAGCAGGAACTCCTCCCCGCCGGTCCGACCCAAGCGATCCTGTGCCCTCACCCTCACACGGCAGGAGCGCGCGAAATGCTCGAGGACGGCATCGCCCGCCTCATGCCCATGCGCATCGTTGATGGCCTTGAAATGGTCGAGGTCGATCACGGCAATGCACAAGCCGGATCCCGTATCTTCAATGGCGGCGAGCGCCTCATCGAGCAGTCCCAGGATGTGACGACGGTTCGGCAGCCCGGTGAGCTGATCGGTCCGGGAGGCCCTCAGCGCTGCCTCGTGGGCCTGACGCAGGGACTTCTCGTTGTTCTTCAAGGCCGTGATGTCAGCGCCGACGGACAGAACCCAGCCGTTCGGCAGGATGGTGTGGTCGATCCAGAACCAGCGACCATCCACCAGATCGGTCTCAAACGACTTGCGGGGCACGCTCCGGCGTCGTGGAAGGGTTCGGGCGATGAAGGCCTCGACGTCATTGTCATCGATCCGCACCCCCAGTCCATTTCTGTGCGCGTGGCGGAGGATGGCGGCGAAGGTGAAAGGACCGTCGTAGTCGCCGAGGAACATGCCCTGATAAGTCTTGTTGGCGTACCGGAGGTTGTCGTCGGCATCGAAGATGGACACAGCCTGCCCGCTTTCCGTGAGGGCCTCCACAAGGCAGCGGAGCGCTTCATCGTCGGGATTGGAAGGGGGTGAGGTCATCGAAACTCAAGTCAGAAAGGGACAAGCAGAATAATGAGCCATTGCCAGCCTGCAAACTCGCCGTCCACTGAGGGGTTCCCCTTATTTGGCCTCGTTTGGTAAATAGCCTCGTGGGCAATGCCCCTAAGGCCGCGACGGGTCAATCTGAGTCCTAAAGCAAGGTTCGGCGAGCGTCTCGATAGCTGTCCATCGTGGAAGTACGGCTAAGGTCGGCCCGTGCCGGAGCAGCCATTCGCGATCATCTGGGACAAGGCCAATCTGACAGCATTGCATATCGATTGCGCGGCCGAACTCTGGCTTCCGAGATCCTTATTGTCTGCCAGGAGGCCCTGCCCAGGCGAGCACTCAGCTTCAAGCCCTGGTATCAGAACTGCGCGATCAGCTTGAGCTTGGCCTGATGGTGGTCAAAGTTCTCGAGGTCGAGGTAACCAGACCCGTCATTCGCCTTCCCGGCCACTTGGACGTTCCATGCCGCGGACAGGGACAGCTGGTCGGAAACCTTCACGTACAGGGTTGGGCCGATGAACAGTGCGTGTCCCTCGAACGCCTTGAAGTCGAGACCCTGGTACTGGCGCAGGTAACGCGCCTCGGCGCCGACAAACAGGTTCGGCACCGCCTGGTAGGCCACGGCTGCGGAGATCCCGAGGGTCGACTCCCGCTCCGCGGGCGTCCGAGTGATGGCGACGGCCGCGGGGTCGGACGGATCCACTTCCTCCAGGTCACGATCAAGGCCGATGAACGTCCGAGGTCGCACACGCTCCGCCTCATAGGTGAGGTTGACCGCTCCGAAGAGCCGCTCGGGCACCAGGGCCGTGTCAAGGCTCAGCACCGCCTCAAGGCCCGTGCGGCGCGCGCGCTCGCCCGTGTCCCGATCGAAGAAGCCGAACTGAGGCTCCACGCTGAGCGTGACCCCGACGGGAGACGGGTCGCGCTTGATGAACTGGTAGCGCCACTGCGTGGAGAGCTGGCTCAAGCCGCCGGTATTCCGGTTCTCGAGATCCGGGACATTGCGGATCCAGTAGCGGTCGAAGGTGGCATCAAGCGAGAGGCTGAACCTCTCGGCCGGGGTGTATTCCAATTCGAGCGTGGGGCTGAACACGTCATAGCGCCCGCCCCTACGGCCGAAGCGCCCCATGCTGTCGATGGAGGCTTCCAACTCGCCCGGATCCCCCACGTCGCTGCCCTCGGTGAACCCGAACAGATCCTCGGTGTCGACTTCGGATAGGGACTGCTTGTCCTCCTGGGACTGCTTGTTATCTTGGGCCTGCTGCCTGCCCTGAGGCTGTGCCGGACGCGGCGACGACCGACGCGGGAGCCCTTCGGCACAAGCTGGATAGATCAAGGCCACGAGGGCCAAGGCGGGAGCGACACGAAGGACAGGGCTAAGCGACATGGCAGCTCCGGCAGACCTCATGACCCAGTGAAGGCTTGACTTCAGGCGAACCCTAGCCTTTCGCTCCCTAGGGCGGAAGGCCTGCAAAGGTCGTGCTTGCAGGGCAGGCAACTGCGAGGTCGATGCGCCGCAGTGACTTGGCTGAGCCGGCTCGACAGCGTTGCAGCAGAATGAGGAACACCCTCCCTTGTCGGCCTGACGCGAATGGGTCCGGGCCGCGGCTCAATCGTCGGCGGTCGCCTGAGACCTTCGAGACGAGCTATTTCCCCATCCCACTACGATCCGTTGGGCCCCTGCGTTACTGGGAAACGCTATCGGCCCTCCTGCGGCTGTAGCGTTCCGCCGGCAGGCGATGAGAGATGTTCGGCAGGAGCGCTGCCCGCGCGGTTTTGAAGGCAGTCCAGTCGGACACGTCCGGGAGTGCTGGAATCGTGACCCGTTCTCCCTGATCGAACCCAGCAAGCGCCGCATCGACCATATCACTGGTCTCCATGACAATGTCCTGTGGGAGAGCGTTGATGTCGAGCCCTCCCTTCTCCCACAGGTCCGTCCGCGTGACGCCGGGCAGCACGGCCTGCACACGGACGCCGTAAGGCGTAAGCTCGCTGTCGAGCCCTTCGCTAAAGGCGAGGAGATAGGCCTTACTGGCACCATAACCCACACTGATGGCTGGTTGATCGCCCCGAATGGCCACCACGGAGGCGATATTGATGATGTCGCCCCGATGTCGTTGTGCCAGGCCAGGCGCAACGGCTCGTGCCAGGCGTGTCGCCACCACCACGTTGAGATGGATCATGGCCTCGAGACGCTCGGGGTCCATCTCGATCGTTGGACCGGCCACCGCGGTACCGGCATTGTTGACGAGCATAGTGATGTCGTCCGAGCGGAGTCGTGTCTCCACCTTACGGAGGTCATCGGCGTCCGCAAGATCAGCTCGCAGGACCTCAGCTTTTACGCCGGTCTCGCTGATCAGCCGGGCTGCGAGGGCGTTCAGCTTTGCCTCATCGCGGGCGACGAGAACGAGATCGTATCCGCGGCGGGCGAGACGGTCTGCATACACTGCTCCGATGCCGGCCGACGCGCCGGTGACCAATGCCGTTCCTAATCCTTGGTTCATATCCATATTCCTTCGGTTCAAGAGGAGGGACGCAACAAGGCGAATGCACCTGCCGCTCAGGCCGCGCGCTCGACTGCGATAGCCGTGGCCTCGCCGCCGCCGATGCACAGGGATGCGATCCCGCGGGACAGTCCCCGTTGCTCCAGCGCATGCAGCAGGGTCACGATCAGGCGGGCGCCGGTGGCGCCGATCGGATGGCCGAGGGCGCAGGCACCGCCATTCACGTTGAGGATGTCGTGGGGAATACCGAGGTCCCGCTGCGCCGCCATGGCAACGACGGCGAAGGCCTCATTGATTTCGAACAAGTCGACATCCCCCACGCTCCAGCCCGCCTTGTCGAGGAGCTTGCGGATCGCCGGGATCGGGGCCGTGGTGAACCAAGCCGGATCCTGTGAGTGGGTGGCATGGCCCTTGATCTCGGCCAGGATCGGCGTGCCCTCGCGCTCCGCCACCGAACGGCGCGTGAGGACGAGAGCCGCGGCTCCATCGGCATTGGCGGACGAACTCGCCGCTGTAATCGTGCCATCGGGTCGGAAGGCGGCTTTCAGAGAAGGGATCTTCTCGGGCGAGACCTTGAGCGGGTTTTCGTCAGTCTCAACGATGGTGTCACCGGTTCTCCCTGCGATCGCCACAGGTGCGATTTCGCTGGAAAACGCGCCGTCTTCAACCGCCTTGCGGGCCCGGGTTAGGGTCTCGACCGCATAAGCATCCTGATCGGCCCTGCTGAACTGATAAGCCTCCGCCGTCGCCTCACCGAAGTCGCCCATCGGCCGACCTCCCTCATAGGCGTCCTCCAGACCATCCATCATCATGTGATCGAGGAGTCGGTCGTGCCCGACCCGGTAACCGCTCCGGGCCTTCGCCAGAAGGTATGGGGCATTGGACATCGATTCCATTCCGCCGGACACCACGATCTCCGCTGAACCGGCCAGAATGAGATCATGGGCTAACATGGTTGCCTTCATGCCGGAGCCGCAGACCTTGTTGATGGTCGTGGCACCGGTTGCGTCTGGCAGGCCTGCCCCGCGGGCCGCCTGGCGGGCGGGGGCCTGGCCCTGTCCGGCCGGCAACACGCAGCCCATGAGGACCTCGTCGACCCTCTCGGGCGCTAGGCCGGCGCGGTCGAGCGTGGCGCGAATGACATGGCTGCCGAGATTCGGAGCACTCAGTCCCGAGAGACTGCCTTGAAAGCGTCCGAGCGGGCTGCGGACGGCGGAAACGATCACGACCGGATCATGCGACGACATCTGCGTCTCCTTTATATGATGGTTGACATATAACATGATGAACGTAATGTAAAGTCCACTGCAATTGGAGTGCCGCATTGCGCTACGAAAAGGGTCACAAGGAACAGACACGCAAACGCGTCATCGATATCGCGGGGGCGCAGTTTCGCGCCAAGGGCATCGATGGGACCGGCGTCGCCGGCCTGATGGCGGATGCCGGGCTGACCCATGGCGGCTTCTACGCCCATTTCAAATCGAAGGACGACCTCGTTCGGGAGGCCCTCTCAACCGCCCATGCGAGCAGCCGCGAGGCATGGGCTGCAGAGGCGAAGGCTGCACGCGAGCGCGGCGAGGACGGACTCGAGGCCATCGTGCGGCGGTATCTGCGCACGGTACATCGCGACCGGCCGGAGGCAGGCTGCTCCGTTGCCGCGCTGGCGTCCGAGGTCGCCCGCAACGATCCCAGGACCCGCACCATCATGGCCGATGCTGTGGGCGAGATCGTCGCGATCATCGCGGCCGAACTGCCCTCGTCCTTCTCCTCGGAGAAGGCGACGGAAACCGCCTATGCCATCTTCGGACTGATGATCGGCACCCTGCAGCTTGCCCGCGTGACCACGGATCCAGCTCTCTCCGAGACGATCCTGCGCTCCGGTCAGGAGGCCGCACTGCGTCTCGCCCGCGAGGCGGTGTGACGAATTCGGGCCACCCCTTAACCATTGAGGCTGTTTGGAAGCGATGAAGGGAGGGTGCTGGCATGGAGAGCCACAAACGAGAACATCTGTTTCTGGACGACCTGCACGTCGGCCAGACCTTCACGAGTGCGTCACACAGGCTGGATGCCGAGCAGATCAAACGCTTCGCAGAAGAGTTCGACCCGCAGCCGTTTCACCTTGATGAGGATGCCGCTGCCAGGTCGCTCTTTGCCGGCCTTGCAGCCAGCGGCTGGCACACGGCTGCTGTCACGATGCGATTGCTCGTGAACGGTGGCGCGCCCATCGCCGGCGGGCTTGTCGGCGCCGGCGGCGAGATCGCGTGGCCGAAGCCGACCCGTCCTGGCGACGAACTCCATGTCGTCAGTGAGGTCCTGGAGATCATCCCATCCCGCTCCAAGCCGGACCGCGGCATCGTGGTGTTGCGGAGCGAGACTCGCAACCAGCGCGGCGAAGTCGTTCAGGTGCTGACGTCGAAGCTTGTGGTTCCTCGCACCCCGTCTACCGAGTCGCGCTAAGAGCGCCTAACAAAACCGGCATGAGTGCGTTGGTTTGGCATGGCCAAACCTCTTGTTTCCAAAGCTCTAATTGCCACCTGATTAGATGGCGGGGCTTGCGGCTGTGACGCGATCGGGACGGCAGCCGTTCAGGAACAGGCTCGCGCACATCTTGGCACGTGCCGCGATCTCCTCTTCATCAGGAGCGCGGCGTTGGCCCAGCATCACGGCACGCTGCGGCTCCATGGCTATCATGCCGCGCAGCATGTCAGCCGCGACACCAGGATCCTCGAGCGCGATCAGGCCCCGGTCGCATTGCCGCCGCAGCCAGCCCTCTATGGCCTCCCGGGTGCGCCGGAAGGCGCCCTCGTAAAAGGCCGATCCGAGTTCGGGAAAGCGGTCGCTCTCACTGCTGACGAGCCGGGTAATGGCGATGACCTCCTGATCAAGGGTCAACTTGCCGTACGCACCCAGAATGCGCTCGAGCGCCGCCTCAAGCTCAAGGGTTCCGATGACGGCTTCATCGATGGCCAGCATGAAACGGCCAATCCGCTCGGAGCACATGCTTTTGAACAGCTCCGCCTTAGTCGGGATGAGACGGTAGATGGTCTTGGTGGAAACGCCGGCCCGTTGGCCCACGGCCACCATAGTGGTTGAGGCGTAGCCGTTCGTTCGAAATTCCTGCGAAGCGGCCTCGAGGATCAGATGCCGGGTCTCCTCGTCGGAGCGGATGGGCGGGCGTCCACGGGAGCGCCGGGTCTTCTGTGCAATTTCGCCCATGATGGTTTTCCAAATTCTGATTGACATCACCGTTATAGGGTCTATTTTGGAAAACATCAAGTTTCCTAAGTTGGTGCGGACCGGGCTGTCCGGGTCCTCCAAATGGGAAAGGGGTATTTCGATGTCCCAGCAGTCAGCTCCCTTCACGGCTGAAAAGCCCGCGTTGACAGTCCTCAGTCCTCACCCGACCAATCGCGCTCCCGAGCCTGATCCAAGCGCCGCGCCTGTTCAGACGGATCCCATTGGCCGCCCGACAGACGCAAGGCGCCGGCTGCGCGCGCTCCTATTGGCGGGTGCCGGTCTCCTCGCCCTGGCGGGAGCGGCCGACTACGGCTGGCGCTACTGGTCCGTCGGACGCTTCACGGTGTCGACGGACGACGCCTATGTCCGGGCTGACAACACGACGATCGCACCAAAGGTGCCGGGCTATATCGCGGAGGTGCTGGTCAGCGACAACGAGCGCGTTAAGGCCGGCGCGATCCTGGCCCGGATCGACGATCGCGACTATGCCGTGGCGCTGGTGCAGGCCAAAGCCGATCTCGCCGCGGCCCAAGCGACAGTCGACAACAAAGTGGCCGCGCTGGCCGCTCAGCAGTCGCTGATTGACGCGGCACGCGCGACGATCGCCGTCGATCAGGCCAATGCCGCCTTCGCCGAGCAGGACGACCAGCGCTACGCGACTCTCGCGGCTAAGGGTTTCGGGAGCATTCAGAATGCTCAGCAGGCCTCGTCCCGCATCGCGGCCGCCCGTGCAGCAGTTGTGCGCGATGAGGCCGCCCACGCGAATGCGACCCGGCAGACCGATATCCTGAAGGCCGAACTGGCTCAGGCTCAGGCGGCGCTGGCGCGGGACGGAGCGGTGCTCAAGCAGGCCGAGCTGAACCTGTCCTACACCACCATCACCGCGCCGGTCGATGGGGTTGTCGGGAACCGGACGCTGCGGGTCGGCCAGTACGTCCAGGCGGGAACGCAGCTGATGGCCGTGGTGCCGGTCGATGCAACCTATGTCGTCGCCAATTACAAGGAGACGCAGCTGACCGATGTCCGGCCCGGGCAGCCGGTCGCAATCGAAGTCGATACCTTCCCGGGCGCCACGTTCCGCGGGCGTGTGGACAGCATCGCGCCGGCCAGCGGGCAGGAGTTCGCCCTGCTGCCGCCCGACAATGCCACCGGCAACTTCACGAAGGTGGTGCAGCGCATCCCGGTGAAAATCGTTCTCGACACCGGCAGTCCGGTTGCCGGCCAGCTCAGGCCCGGCATGTCGGTCGTGCCCAGCATCGACACCAGGACGCCGGAGCACCGGATGGCATCAGAGCCTGTCATCAGAGGATAGCTTCAAACGCAGGGCGACACACTCGCCGGAGGCAGTTCTATGTCCGACATGACGCTCAACCCCCCGCGCTCCTCATCATCCACCGCGCGCCCAGCAGACAGAGCCAGCCTGACCTCGTGGGTTGCCGTGCTGGCCGGCATGATCGGCGCCTTCATGGCGATCCTGAACATCCAGATCACCAATGCCTCGCTGCTCGACATCGAGGGCGGCATCGGCACCGGCGTGGACAACGGCGCCTGGATCTCGACTTCCTACCTGATCGGCGAGATCGTGGTGATCCCGCTGACGGATTACCTGAGTCGTGTCTTCTCCTTCCGGCGCTATATCATCGCCAATACGATCCTGTTCCCGCTGTTCTCGATCGCCTGCGCCTTCACCCATGACCTCGGCTCGATGATCGTCATGCGAGGGCTTCAGGGCTTCGCCGGCGGCATCCTGATCCCGATGGCCTTCACGATGGTTCTGACCAAGCTGCCGAAGTCGCAGCAGCCGATAGGGCTTGCTCTCTTCGCGCTCTCGGTCACCTTCGCACCGGCAATCGGCCCGACCATCGGCGGCTATCTGACCGAGAACTACGGCTGGCGGACGATCTTCTTCATCAACCTGCCGCCCAGCATCGTCATGGCCGTGGCGCTTGCCCTCACCCTTGAGCGACAGCCGATGCGGCTGTCGCTCCTGAGGGAAGGCGACTGGGCCGGCATCATCACCATGGCCATCGGGCTATCAGCGCTACAGACGGTCCTCGAGGAAGGCAACAAGGATGACTGGTTCGCCTCACCCTTCATCTTCCGGCTCGCTATTGTGGCAGCGGCCTTCCTGTCCGCCTTCGTGGCGATCGAGCTCACGGTCAAGAACCCGCTCGTCAATCTGCGGCTCCTCGCCCGCCGCAACTTTGGCGTCGGCGTTCTCGCACAGGTGCTCATTGGCTTTGCGCTGTTCGGCACCGTGTATATCCTGCCGCAGTATCTCGGCCAGGTGCAGCGCTACAATGCCGAGCAGATCGGCAACGTGCTCGCCTGGACGGGACTGCCGCAGCTCCTGCTGATTCCGCTCCTGCCGCTTCTCATGAAGCGCTACGAGCCTCGCTCCATCGCGTTCGTCGGGCTTAGCTTGTTCGCCGTGAGCTGCTTCATGAACACGACGCTGTCACCCGACACGGCCGGTGACCAGCTATGGGTGCCGAACATCGTGCGGGCGATCGGCCAGGCTCTGGTGCTGACACCGATCAGCGCGATTACCACGGCCGGCATTGCTCCGAGTGAAGCCGGTGCGGCCTCGGGCCTGTCGAACATGCTGCGCAACCTCGGCGGCGCGGTCGGAACCGCTACCCTTGGCACGATCCTGACCAAGCGCGAGCAGTTCCACTCGAACATCATCGGCCAGTCGGTGACGCTCTATCGTGAGGAGGTGCGTCAGAGGATCGCCGATCTGACGCATTACTTCGCGTCGCATGGTATCTCCGATTCCGCTGCGGCGCAGCACAAGGCGCTTGCAGCCCTCGGCTCCACCGTGCGGCGGCAGGCCCTGATCCTGGGCTTCAGCGACACCTACGCCGTTCTCGGCGTTCTGCTGGCGATAGCCGCCCTGACCTTGCTGTTCACTCGCAAGGTGAAGGGCACCAGCGATGCGGGCGTCGCTCATTGAGGACGATCACGATGAATACGTTTCTTGCAGAAATCATTGAGGCTCACGGCGGTCTCGACCGCTGGAGGTCCCTCACCCAAGGGGAGGCGACGATCGTGACGGGCGGGGGGCTCTGGGGCCTCAAGGGCCTGATCCAGGATCCGAACCCGCGCCGCATGACCGTGTCTCTTGATCAGGAACGTGCCTCGCTCAAGCCCTTCGGCGACCCTGACTGGCATACGGAATTCACGCTCGAACGGATCGCCATTGTTCGGAGCGATGGCTCGATTGTGAGGGAACGCATGCACCCGAGAGCGTCATTTGCCGGCCATGGCCTCGACGCGCCGTGGGACCCGCTGCACCGGGCCTACTTCAACGGATATGCCATGTGGACCTATCTCACGACCCCGTTCCTGTTCATGATGGAGGGTGTCCGGGTCCAGGAGGTTGAGCCCTGGGCTGAGGGAAGCAGGATCTGGCGCGTTCTGCGGGTGGAGTTTCCGGACTCTATAGCCACGCACAGCCACGTTCAGGACTTCTATTTTGGAGAGGACCTGTCCCTGCGCCGGCATGACTACACGGTCGATGTCGCCGGCGGGTTTGCCGCGGCGCAGATCGTCCACGACTACATCGAGGCCGATGGAATTCGCCTGCCCAGCAAGCGGCGGGCCTATCTGCGCGGGCCCGACCGCAGACCGAACCTGGACGTCCTGCTGGTCTCGATTGATATGAGCGACGTGCGGTTCACCTAGCGCACCGTGCAGAAAAATGGTTCTCCGCGCTCAACGATACGCCATGAACGACGATGAGCACCGGATCGATTCCAAAAGTGGAGGTCACTTTTGAGCCCGAGCCTCGAAGCTGTCATCACACCCCATCAGACACGCTGACAAGGAACAACAATCGGAAACCGATTGCACTGGAGCCGTTCACGCTGGATGGTCGTAACGCCTCATCGCAGTCGCGGCGTTGGTGGGCTCGCGCTGGAATGGGGCACTATCGCGTCCATATTGCCGCAGCACCAGGTTCGCGAGCAGTCCAGTCCAGCCGGTCTGGTGGGCCGCTCCAAGGCCTTGCCCTGTGTCAGCATGGAAATACTCATGGAAGAGCAACAAGTCGCGCCAGTGTGGATCAGTCGAGAATATCCCCTGCGTCCGAAAGATCGGCCGCCGGCCGTCTGGATCCGGCTGAAAGAGATCGATCAGCCGTCGGGTGAGGTGGAGTTCCATATCTTTCAGGGTCTGTACGGTCCCGTCGAAGGCACTCATTGTCAAGCCGTCGCCGAGATAGCGGTGGAACTTGCCAAGTGCTTCGACAAGCAGGTAATTGATCGGGATCCAGATCGGGCCCCGCCAGTTGGAATTGCCGCCGAACAAGCCCAATGTTGACTCGCCGGGCGCATATTCGATCATCGCCTCTCCAATCCCGGGCAGCACGCCCAAGTCACGGTGCTTGGCGTGGACCCGGCTGACGCTCCCGACACCATAGGGTGACAGGAACTCGCTCTCATCGAATATGTGTTGCAAAATCTGTGGCAGCATGGACTCGTCGATCAGAGCCAGGAGATGTTCACCCTTGTCATTCTCGTGCTCGGGGCAGGCGCAGATGAGATTGCCGCGAAACAGCCCGCCTGCGTGCGCGCTCAGCATGGTCCGGAATCGCGGGACGTTCTCAAGCAGCCGCGGTTCGATGACTTCGGTGGCAAAGAGTGGGATCAGCCCCACCAACGAGTACACATCGATGCGATGAGCCGTGCCGTCAGGCGCTACGATCAGATCCTTGAAGAAGCCGGCGCTGGGATCCCACAGTGACGTCCCATGGCTGGCGTGGCCCCGAATGGCATTTGCGATCGCCAGGAACTGATAGTAGCACTGGATCGCAATGTTCTCGTAGTCGGGATCGTCGACCGCAATCTCGAGCGCCATCACAGTCATGTTGAGAGCAAACATCGCCATCCAGCCGGTGGCGTCCGACTGCTTGAGTCGGAATCCACCAGGCAGGGGGCGCGAGCGATCAATGACGCTGATGTTATCGAGGCCGAGAAACCCGCCTTCGAAGACGTTGTGGCCCTCGCTATCCTTGCGATTGATCCACCAGGTGTAGTTCAGCAATAGCTTGTGAAAAACACGGCGAAGAAAGTGCAAGTCGGCCGTGCCGCGCTGGGCGCGCTCGGCGCGAAACACCTCGAGAGCTCCGAGGGCATGCATCGGTGGGTTGACGTCACCGAAAGCCCATTCGTAGGCTGGGATCTGGCCATTCGGGTGCAGATACCGTTCGGATAACAGCAGCTCGATCTGATCCTTAGCGAAACCGATGTCGATGAGGGCGAACGCCATGCAATGGAAGGCGAGATCCCATGCGGCGAACCACGGATACTCCCAGCTGTCCGGCATCGAGATCACATCGCACGCCCTAATGTGCTTCCATGCTGCGTTCCGGCCCCACTTCCGGCTTGCCGGCGGTGGAAATCCGTCACCGTCCAACCAACGCTCCACCTCGTAGTGGTAGAACTGCTTGCACCACACCATGCCAGCCAGCGCCTGCCGCAGGATGAGCATCTCGTCGCGGCGTCGAGCCGGAAGCAGACCATGGTAAAATGCATCGGCCTCCTCGCGCCGGGTTTGGAACACGGCCTCGGAGCTGCAGAATGGCTTGATTAACGGCCTTGCTGACAGCACCAGGTCGATATGTCCGGCTCTGCCGGCAGCGACCTCGATCACCGACCAGGCTGCGAACTTGGTACCGCTTTGATTGGGGTTAACAGCAGCCGCCTCGCCAGCTATGACGCGCCGGTGAAAGGCGTCCTTGACATAGCGTAAGGGAGAGGGCCGCCCCCACAGGCGCTCGGCATTGCTGTCGTTCTCAGTAAACAGCGGCTCCGCAGACCGCCGGCCATACAGCCAGTAGCTGCCGAGCGAAGCGTGCTGCGCCTGCACAGCCCAGGCCGTCCCCCGCGTTGCTGGAGCGGCCTGCAGCACCGGCCGCTCCGCACCGTCGCCCCAGGTCCAGGTGTTGCGGAACCAGAGGGTCGGCAGCAGGTGCAGCACCGCTCGTGCCGGGCCGCAATTGCGCGCCTCGATGCGGATGTGGATCTCGGTCGGGCTTGCCTTGGCGTAGGTTACCTCAACATCCCAGTAGCCGGCCTCGAACACGCCGGAATCGAGGAGCCCGAAGGATGGATCGAGGCGGCTGCGGTGGCGGCTCTCTTCGACGAGGCGGGCATAGGGATACGCCTCCTGCGGATATTTGTAGAGGTAGCGAAGCCAGCTGTGGCTCGGCGTTGCATCGAGATAAAAATAGAATTCCTTGACGTCCTCGCCGCGATTGCCCTGGTTCCCGGTGAGACCGAAGGCGCGCTCCTTCAGGATCGGATCGCGACCGTTCCACAAGGCCAGCGCAAAACAGAGCCGCTGCTGCTGGTCGCAGAGCCCGCCCAGGCCGTCTTCGCTCCAGCGGTAGGCGCGGGAGCGTGCCTGATCATGATCAAAATCCTCCCAGGCGGTGCCGTAGGGACTGTAGTCCTCCCGCACGGTGCCCCAGGCCCGCTCGGACAGATAGGGACCCCAAAGGCGCCAGTTCTCACGTCCGGCGCGTTGCGCGGCCAGGCGCTGCCGCTCTGCCTGTGCCAGGCCGGTTGTCCTGTTCATTGTGGCCCTCCCCGCTCTTCTTTCATGGCGGTGCCGCGCGCCGGGCGCGTTCGAGCCGCCACCACGCCTCCAGCACGCACGCGACCGACCAGGCCTGGGCTGGTGCGCCGCGCGGCCTATGGGGCGAATCCCCGTCGAAAATCTCGCTGATCGTGCCGAGCCCGGCGTCGAGCAGGTGATCTGCCACGACCGACAGCCGCTCCTGCGCCCGCGCGGCATCGCCATGCACCCGGTACTCAGCAAGCGCGAAATGGCCGAGCAGCCATGCCCAGGCCGGCCCTTGATGATACGAGCCATCGCGCTCCCGAACACCGCCTTCGTAGGTCCCGATGTAGTCCGGATGGTCGGGAGCGAGCGAACGCAGCCCGTAGGAGGTCAGCAGATCGCGGGCACAGCGCGCCACCACGCTCGCTTGCGCCTCCGCGGGTAAGGGACTGTGTGGCAGGCTCACGGCCAGGATCTGGTTCGGGCGCACCGTGAGATTGTCTCCGTCGGGACCATCAATGACATCGGCCAGGCTCCCATCCTCGCCGGAGCGGACGAACCGCTGGAAGCCTCGACTGGCGCGCTCGGCCATCGCCGCATAGTCTTCGCCCGGCTTTCCCAACATTCGGGCAAAGCCGTCCATGATGCAGAGCGCGTTGTACCACAGGGCATTGATCTCGACCGGCTTGCCAATCCGCGGCGTCACGACCCAGTCGCCGATCTTGGCGTCCATCCAGGTCAGTTGGACGCCGCGCTCCCCCGCCCGCAACAGGCTGTCGGCCGGATCCATGGCGATGCCGTAGCGCGTGCCGCGACGGTACCATTCGATGATCCCGGTGAGACCATGGAACGTGCGCTCCAGGCTGGCCTGATCGCCGGTCGTCTCGACATAGGCGCGCCATGCCTCGATGTACCAGAGAGCCGCATCGACGCTGTTGTAGCTCGGCTGTGCGCTGGTGTCCGGGACCACATTGGGCAACATGCCTTGGTCAAGGAATCGGCCGAAGCTCTCGAGGATGCGCTTGGCGTCGTCAAACCGTCCGGTGGCCAGCGTCAGGCCGGTGAGACTGATCATGGTGTCACGGCCCCACTCGTCGAACCAGGGATAACCGGCGACCACTGAGAAGCCATCCGGCCCACCCGGTAGCAGTCGTGCAATGACGAAAGCGTCAGCCGCGAGAATGAGCTGCGCGACCCACTCAGGCGGGCCATCGAACACCGGGTCGTGCTTGGCTGCCTGCTCCAAAAGCGCACCGTCCCGCGCCCGACGCCGCGCCAGGGCGGCTTCGATGTCTTCGGAAGCGTCAGCGCTCAGACTGGCAACCAGTCCCACCCACCGGACCGGCACGAGGGCGAGCTCCGCTTCCGCGACACACAGGTGGTGGTCACGGTCGTTCAGGCCGCGTTCGCGCTCGATCGGCAGGTCGAAGTTTTCCACCCAATGCCGCTGTGGATGCACGGTGCCGCCCGGCACCTGGAGATGGAGAGTGAAGCTGTCGGCGCGCACCTGCAGCCTGCTCGGGGCCGCCGTGACCTGTGGGTCGAAGCGCCCAAGCTGCGTATCACTATGGTGGTTGCGGTCATTGACGAGCAACCGAACCCGCAAGGCCAGCGGCCCCTGCCCTGCCGAATGTTCAGGTATCAGCCGGTAGGCGAGATAAGTTGTCGGGGCACCGTGCTCCATCCAGATCAGCGCCTCAAGGCAGTGCGCTCCCAACCGATAACGCCAGACGGGGATGCTGCCGGCCAGGGTAAAGGATTCGATGAAGACGTGCCCAGCCGGGGAAATTGTGCCACCGGCCCAGCGGTTGGTGAACAGCGGCCAAGTCTGCGAGCTGTCATGGAGCGTCGCGTCAGCCTTGGCCAGCACCAGCGTACGGCCGAATGGTGGTGCGAGGGGGGTAACGAGCAAGGCATGATAGCGGCGGGTCAGGCTGCCAGCGATCGTTCCAGCCGCGTAGGCGCCGAGACCATTGGCCAGCCACCATTCTCGCCGCTCAGCCTGCGCTAGGTCGCCGGTCATCGCCCGGCCGAACCGAATGAAGTGGGGCAGGCGTCGCGCCGGACAGAGGTCTCTCCCAGCGGAATCCGGACAATCTGCGCCTCGGTTCATGCCGAGCCACCGTGCAATAGGTGGGGAGACTCGTCGGGACCATCCTGGATTGGTGCCGTCATGGCGGCCTCTCTTTCTCAGGTGCGGAAACCTGGCGTGCACACGAGTATACAGCCTCTTACCATCCGGGAGTGAGAGCACCGGTCGGATGAGCCGCACGCCCCGCTCGGAGAACATGCGCTTAAGATCGCAATAGTTGATTGCGAACTGAAGATACCAGCGTACGGCCCACAGGATAATCTCTGCCGTGAATTATTGATCCTTCAATGGGTTCTTCTTGCCTGCGTTCACCACGAGCTCCTCTCACCGCCCTCACCCTCTTAGCCAGGGCAGGAAAATCGTCAAAGCTGAAACAGAACCACCCCAGGCACCGAGGTGCCGGGTGTCCCGTCGCTGCCCTGCGCTGTGACCGTAAAGCGATCGGCGCCAAGGGAGCGGGTCCAAGGATCCGCGCGTCACTACCCGATGCGTCAGCATCCTGAGCAGATGCCCTTCATGACCTCGCGATCGATTGTCCTGGTCCGTTCATCCATCTGCCGGATTGCGGTCACATCGTTGCGCGAGAAACCCCTGGACGGGTTCGGCACCGTAGTCTAGTCAAGCGTCCGGTCGAGCTCAGCGCCAGATGGGATCTGGATCTCCCTGGAGGGCGGGCGCGGCCGCTCCCGGTCCCGCGCCGGGGCCGGACCCGCGGTGATGAGCGATCCAAGGATCACAAGCCACAAATACCGCTGCATTGTCGTCACTCACAAATCACACGATCGCATTCGTGGCCTAGGTCTGGCCCCTGGGCTCTGTGGCCACGTATCCTTCGGGCGGCGCCAAACAAACCTCAGGCTCTCGCCCTGACGCGTCCGCGGGGCATCCCATTCGGCTTTCTGGTTCGACCTGTCACTCCGCCGTCCAGCCCCCGTCCATGGAAAGGTTCGTGCCGGTGATCTGGCTGGCCGCATCCGAGCACAGGAAGGCTGCGAGCGCTCCCACCTGTTCCACCGTCACGAACTGCTTCGTGGGCTGAGCCTCCAACAGGACATCATTGATGACCTGCTCCTTGGTCAGCCCGCGCGCCTTCATGGTGTCCGAGATCTGCTTCTCGACGAGCGGGGTCCAGACATAACCGGGGCTGATGCAGTTGACCGTGATGCCGTCTGTGGCCACTTCGAGCGCCACCGTCTTGGTGAGGCCGGCAATGCCGTGCTTGGCCGCCACATAGGCCGACTTGAACGGCGAGGCTACAAGCGAATGAGCGGACGCCATATTGATGATGCGGCCCCACTTGCGTGCCTTCATGCCCGGCACCGCGGCGCGGATGGCGTGAAAGGCCGAGGACAGGTTGATCGCGATGATCTGGTTCCATTTTTCGATCGGGAACTCCTCCACCGGCGAGACGAACTGGATGCCCGCATTGTTGACGAGGATATCGATAGCTCCGAAGGCTTCCTCAGCCCCTCGGATCATGTCGGCGATCTGATCCGGCTTCGTCATGTCGGCGGGCGAGTAGAGCGCCTTCACACCGAATTCGGCCTCGAGGCCGGCGCGTTCCTTCTCGACGTCCTGTGGCTCGCCGAAGCCGTTGATCAGCACGTTGGTGCCTTCCTTTGCAAAGGCCCGGGCGATGGCGAGCCCGATTCCACTGGTCGAGCCGGTCACAACGGCGGATTTGGAACGAAGCATCATCGAAGCCTCCTTGTTGCTGGGTCTAATCGTTCAATTCAAAGCGCTCGTCTTGAGCGCCAAGCTCTGTCAAAGCAATCCTGAACTTGTCGGTACGTCTCAACCATCCTCTGGTACCCGCAAGGACAAGCCATTGGGAGTGACCAAGACCAGGCAGTAGAACTCAATCAGGCACGTCAGCCCAGCGATACTCCCCTGGACGAAGGGCGCTACCGGGTGAGACCTCATTCTACAATTTCGTAGTGTCTCTCTTTCCAGTGAGACGGCTCGGATGGTGCCAGATAGTCATGCGCGACCTTGCCGAGCCCGAGTGTCAGGTCGGCCACGAGGTGGATCGCTGAGACCACCTCCAATACCGGCAGCTCCGCGACCGGTGCCAACGCATGCGACCAAAGGTTCAGGGATGCCGGACCTGTCCAAGCCCCTTTCAGGTCGATACCCTCAAGGTAATATTCGACTAGCTCGCAGATGCGTGGCGTTCCGTCGACATGCGGGATGATCTTGAGCAGGAAGTTGGGTTCGCGAAGCGAGGCCATGACGCTTCCGAAATCGGCAGTCCGATGCTTGTAGCCCATTGTGGCGGTCGCAATGCGAACCGGTCCATAATCAAGCGTGCCGACCAAGGCATCAACCTCGGTGCGTAGGGTGGGGTTCGCAAGCTTCTTGGGAAAGCCCCACAATTCACGCCCGCCCGCAATGGGCGGATGGTCATTGAGGAACATGCAGTGGTTGTAGCTGCCCTTGCGGCCGCGGAACGAGACGGGGATGACCTGTCCGCTTTCAGTGTAGTCGCCAAAGCCGGTCGAGTCCGGCATGCGGATGAACTCGAACTTTACCAGCGGCTCGTCGACCTGGAGCGGCTCGGGGACAAGTTCCCGCAGCTTCTGCGGGTCGGTCCGGTAGGTGATGATGAGATATTCCCGGTTGCGAAAGCGATAGGGTCCGATCGGAAAGGCCGGGCCGGAGCTCGGCGACGGCCTCGCGATCCGTATGGGCGCCCTGAAGGAAGCGGCAGTTGCGTCCGAGCACCTCCTCTTCCGTGTAGCCGGTGAGATCCTGGAAGGCACGGTTGGCGAAGACGATGGGGTTGTCCGGTAGGTTGGGATCCGTGAGGATCATCGGCATCCGGGTCATCTCGATGGCCGCGAAGAACACGCTGCCGCGTTCGCCAAGACCGGGCTTGGAGATCGTCGCCTGCTGCCAGTGGTGGATGCCTGGACCGCCCGTGGGATTGTAGGAGACGTTCTCGTGCTCGCCCGCAGCGGGAAGTCCGATGCTCTGCCCGTCGCCCTGCACATCGACGGATAGCGGATCGCCGTCCGGCTGTCGGGACTCGTCACTCTGGTTCATGGATGGCATATCGCCTTGAGACAAACATAAGGAAGCGCGAACTGGCCCAGACTCGGGCGCTCCCGTCCACGAACCGCGATAGCTATGGCGGACCGGATTGGTTTCAACCGCAGTTGATCGCAGCTACCCGGTCGCTGCCGCCTGGCGCAGGCGGCTGGCCCGCAGGCGCTCCTCAAAGGCGGCATGGCGCAGGTGCCGGGCAGCGGCCCGCAAGCGTGCTGCCTGTTCTGCCGCGCCCTGTTCGGCCAGCCACGCGGCCTTGCGTTCGAGAGTCGCAATGGCGCGTTCCCGCGCCATGACCCAGTGGTCGAGGCTTTCGGCATGGGCGAGGAACTCCGACTGGCGGCAGACCCGGATCATCGGCGCACCGGGCATGATTCACGCGAGCAGCCTACCCTGCCTGAAAATTACGTCATTAGGGAGGTCGTGCCCTGCCCGCGCCGCATGTCGATTGCGGCACTGGTGCCTCAAGCAGAACGTGATCCGCAGGCTGGACGAGCGCCACTAGGAGCGGTGCGCGCCCCACGTCCGGCAGTTCGAGGCCGTGGAGAAGCGCATCCGGGCGCTCGCCGCCTGAGCGGCCGGAACCGATCCGCGCCCGCGCGACGGCCTACGGGCCATTAAGGTAGGCTGCCTGCTGCGGCAGGGATGGATGGATCTAGTCACGCTGGCAGGGGAACCGCCAATCGACTTTCACGCGATTCAAACCCAAGGAGGTGCGGAACCGACATGCGGCGGCTTTTGCCACCAGATGGTCAGCAAATGGCTGACTGACCGGAGATCACGCCTGAGAGCGCCGCGCCGAAGTTCCGATCGCCTTCCGGAGTTCGCCGATAAGGCGGGCGGGCAGCACAGGCTTGGAGAGCGCGATCAGGTCGGGATGTCGGTGGCGGATGTCCTCCGGAAGGATGCCGCCAGTGTAGACCACGGTCGGAATGCCCCGTGCGCTTAGGGCCTCCAGGACGGGCGTTACCGGGCCGTCGGCGAGGTTCACATCCAGCACGGCAGCGTCCAGCATGGCGACGTCCCTGATGAGCTGGCGCGCCTCGCGCACGCTGGAGGCCGGTCCGACGGGCACCCCCTCTGCATCAGTGAGCATTGCGCTGATGCCCATCGCGATGAGTGCCTCATCCTCGACCACGAGCACACGGAATCCTGCCAGCATCAAGCTTTATCCTTTTGGTGCTCTCCAACGAGAGCCCGCAAGTGGATGTTCCTCGTCACAGGGTCCTAACGTATGATTTCATGGCTGCCGCCCCTTGCACCCCTGTGCCAGCAGTCAAAAGCTAGGTGAACCAAGCCAGAAACCGCCTGGCCTCATTGATGGAGCCTGTCTAGCGGCTCCTACCGCTGGGCTGACGCTGCATAGGCCTGACATCGGCGTACGGGCCAACCGATAACGGCCAGGCCACGTTGGTTCCGATGCTCAGACGCCGGGCCGGGAGCGACAAGACACCCGTTGCAGTGTGCGGCCCGCTGCCCTAGATCGCAACCTGTTGCCGAGGCCGCCCGGCCATGGCCGGTCCAGCCTTGCCCAGGCTCCATCCGGAACCCGATGCACGACAGAAACCCACGTCCAGCCGTTATTGATCGCGACTTCCTCTCGGGCGGCGGGGAGATGGGCGCCCGCATGCGCTCGCACGACTGGTCGGGATCACCTCTGGGAGAGCCGGAGACGTGGCCACGGCCGCTTCGCACCCTCGTGCGCCTGATGCTGAACGCCAAGCAGGCGATGTTCATCGTCTGGGGGCCGGACCTCGCCTTCCTCTACAATGACGATTACATCCCGATCTTCGGCGCTAAGCATCCCGACGCGCTCGGGCGCCCCTTCGCCGTGGTCTGGTCTGACATCTGGGAGCAGATCAGACCGCTGGTCGACCAGACTCTGGCCGGCCAAGCAAGCTGGCACGAGGACCTGCTGATCCCAATGGAACGCCACGGCTACCGCGAGGATGCCTGGTTCAGCTTCTCCTACACTCCCGTTTGGGACGACCGTGGCGCCGTTGCAGGCATGTTCTGTGCTGCGACCGAGACGACCGGCAAGATTCTCGGCCAGCGCGCGCTGCGCGAGAGCGAGGAGCGCGCCCGAGGCGTGCTCGACGGCATGGACGAGGCCTTCATCCTGCTTGACCAGGAGTTCCGCATCCTCAGGATCAACCCCGCCGGGTTGAGACTCGATATGCGGCCCGAGGCCGAGATCATTGGGCGCACGCATTGGGAAGTCTGGCCGAACACCGAGAACTCGCCGCTGGGTGAGTTCTACAAACGGGCCATGGCCGAGCGCGTGCCGGCCACGTTCGAGAACAGGTACACGTGGCCTGATGGGCGGGAGGCCTGGACCGAAATCAGAACCCATCCGGCTCCCGATGGCTTGGCGGTTTTCTACCGCGACATCACCGAGCGCAAGCGCGCGGAGGCTCAGCTTCGAGAGGCAGAGGACCACTATCGCCATACGGTTGAGCTGAACCCACAGGTCACCTGGACGGCCCGCCCTGACGGCCAGCTCGATCGCGTTGCCCAGCGCTGGCAGGACTGGACCGGAACCAGCGGCTTGGGCGGGACATGGGCGGAAGCCATCCACCCAGACGATCTCGGTCCCTCGCTGGAAGCGTGGACCCGTTCGTTCACGACCGGTCATCACTACGATATCGAGCACCGCGCACGCATGCGCGACGGTTCCTATCGCTGGATGCACTCACGAGCCTTCCCCCGGTGCAGTCCGGACGGGGAGATCGTCGAGTGGTATGGCACCACCGAGGACATCTCGGAGCGGCGTTCCAGCCAAGATGCCCTGCGGGAGGAAACCCGCGCCCTCGAAATCCTCAATACGGCCCTTGCCGCTGCCGCGTCCGAACACGATCTCGAGCGGCTGGTCCAGCGTGTGACCGATGCAGGCGTAGAGCTCACAGGAGCGCAGTTCGGCGCGTTCTTCTACAACGTGGAGAATGAGGTCGGCGAGAGCTACATGCTCTACTCGATTTCCGGCGTCCCTCGCGAGGCGTTCTCGAAGTTCCCGATGCCGCGCAACACAAAGGTGTTCGCCCCGACATTCAGTGGTGAGTGTATCGTCCGCTCTGACGACATTACCAAAGACCCCCGTTATGGCCATTCCGAGCCCTACCGGGGCATGCCCGAGGGCCACCTGCCGGTCCGCAGCTATCTGGCCGTGCCGGTGACGTCACGCTCCGGCGAGGTGATCGGCGGCCTGTTCTTCGGACACGCGCAGCCGGGGGTGTTCCATGAGCGCTCCGAGCGGGTCGTATCCGGACTCGCCGCTGGAGCCGCCGTGGCCATCGACAACGCCCGCCTTTTCCAGAGGGCCCAGAGTGAGATCGAGGAGCGCCGACGCGCCGAGGAAGCGCTGCGGCGCCTGAACGAAAACCTTGAGGCTCAGGTCGAGGAGCGCACCCGCGAGCGGGACCAGATCTGGCAGCTCAGCACCGACCTGATGGACGTCTGCCGCTCGGATGGAACCCTGGTCGCCGTCAACCCGGCCTGGACGACGATGCTCGGCTGGTCCGAAGAGGAGTTGCTCGCCAGCAACTTCCTCGGCCTCATCCATCCCGACGACGTCGAGAGCACGCTTGCCGAACTTGGGAACCTTGACCAGGGGGCCCAGACCTTCCGGTTCGAGAACCGCTTCCGCACCAGGGACGGCGGCTACCGCCTGATCTCCTGGACGGCAGTGCCGAAGGAGGGACTGTTTTACGCTATCGGCCGCGATATCACGGCAGAGCGGGCGGCGGCGGAAGCGCTGCGTCAGACCGAGGAGGCCCTGCGGCAGTCGCAGAAGATGGAGGCGGTGGGCCAGCTCACGGGCGGCATCGCCCACGACTTCAACAACCTGTTGACTGGCATCGTGGGTTCCCTCGACATGCTGCGCACCCGCGTCTCGCAAGGACGCCTCGATACTGTTGACCGGTATGTGACCGCCGCGACAACATCCGCTAACCGGGCCGCCGCCCTGACACACCGCCTGCTCGCCTTTGCCCGCCGCCAGCCGCTCGACCCCAGGCCCGTGCAGGCGAACGCACTGGTCGCCTCCCTCGAGGACCTGTTCCGGCGCACCGTCGGTGAGACGGTGACCTTGGAGGTTGTGCTGGCGGGAGGCCTCTGGCCGACACTCTGCGACCCCAACCAGTTGGAGAGCGCCCTTCTCAACCTTGTCATTAACGCCCGCGATGCAATGCCGGACGGCGGCAAGCTGACGATCGAGACCTGCAACGCCCACCTGGACGAGGCCTACATAGCGGCGCAACGGGACGTAAATCCTGGCCAGTATGTCTGCATCTGCGTGACGGACACGGGAACGGGCATGCCGCAGGACGTGATCGGGCGCGCCTTCGATCCATTCTTCACGACGAAGCCCATCGGTCAGGGCACCGGACTAGGGCTATCGATGGTCTACGGGTTCGCCCGCCAGTCAGAGGGCCACGCCAAGATCTACAGTGAGGTGGGTCAGGGCACGACGATCAAGATCTACCTGCCGCGCTACCGTGGCGAAACGGACGCGGAGATCGAAGCCGCCACGCTGGCCGAGGCGCCCCGCGCCGAGTCCGGCGAGACCGTGCTGGTGGTCGAGGACGAGCCGGTGGTGCGCAGCCTGATCGTCGAGGTGCTGGAGGACCTCGGCTACCGAACTCTCGAGGCGGCGGACGGACCGGAGGGGCTGAAGATTCTCCAATCCCAGCGGCACATCGACCTCCTGATCACAGACGTAGGCCTGCCAGGCCTGAACGGGCGCCAACTCGCCGATGCTGCCCGGGAACGCCGCCGCGATCTCAAGGTGCTGTTCATCACGGGCTACGCTGAGAATGCCACCCTGGCAGCGGGCTTCCTGGAACCCGGCATGCAGATGATCACGAAGCCGTTTGCCGTCGATGCGCTTGCGCAAAGGATCCGTGCGATCATACAGGATGAATGATCCTGGGGAGGAACCCGGCGCAGCTCAGGCCGCGTCGGCCGCGGGCGTGCACATCGCGCCCGTAGCCGCCAACTCGAGCATCACGTCGCCATCGAGATCATCGACCGTGTCTGCTGCCTTGGAACCTTGCTTTCCGGAATGGATTGGCCTCGGCAACGAGCGGAGGTTCCGATGGCGCAGAACACCACTGTCGTGTGGACACAACTCCCGTCGCACGAGGCTGCCGAGGCGATCAAGACCCGTCTGACGGACAATGGCTTTGCCCGCAACAGCATCGAGATCTATCGCAATACCGACGGTTCCTGTGACCTGGCCGTCCATACGAGCGAGAGGAACCTGGAGCACGTGGAGAGCTTGCTGCACGCATCGGCCCCGGCATACGCCTTCCGGCAGTTGAGATCGGGCGCCCTCAGGACGGCCGCCACGCACCCTCTCGTCATCGGCGGCAGCATCGCGCTCGCGGGTTTCATCCTCTACAGCCTTCTTCCACGCAACCGCCAGGCGACCGTTTCCTCGTTGCGGGAGCTTCCGCGCACCCTACGGCGCATGCCCGACGCTGCCGCGGAGGCCGCCAGAGGGCTATCGGATGCCGTGATGAACGCCATGGGCGATCGCGACTCCGGTGCGGGCGCGGATGATCGCTCCTGATCCACGACCGGCCGCACCTCGGACGTGGGTGGCACCGCCGACGAACCCGGCCATGGCATGCACCGGGAGGTGATTGCGGAGCCCACGGTACGCGTTCGATCACATCCCCGGGTTCATCGGGATCACGACAGCGCAGCCGCCTGGTTGAGCCCGAGCCAATGGCCGTGGATCTGCTCGACCATCCGGAGCAGGTCCTCCGAGCGGGCCGGCTTCACCAGGTAGGAGTTCGCCCCGAGATCGTAGGCCCGCCGCAGGTCGACGTCCTCACGTGAGGACGTCAGGATAATCACCGGCACCCGCCGCAGAACAGGATACCCCTTGACCCACTCCAGCACCTCGAATCCGGAGCGGCGGGGCAGCCTCAATGACTTACGGCAAAAATCTTGCGGAAGGCCGTTTATGGAATGGGCCAAGCTAACCTATGAGAGTGGCCAAGATATAACCAGTTGAATGACGGTCTGGGGCAGATGGCCTACAAGCGCCTCCTTGTTTCTCCAGGGTGTCCGGCCATTTTGCGTTGACCTTTCGCCCCAACTAGGGCGAAGGCCATGCTCCTTGACATCTCGTTCCAGCCCATTCGCGTGCGCATTGACGGCTACGACACTGACGGCAGGCTTGTCCTCGCAGACAACCAGCTTGCCGCTGTGTTCGTCCGCCTCGACGGGGCGCACCATCACCCTGAACACAAGGATTGGTGGCACCTGGAAGCCGGGTTCGGCAAGTGCAACATCCAGAACGCACCCCTATTCAAGACGCTCGAGGAGGCTGGAGCCTGGGTGGAACAAATCCTGATGGGCAAAGCCGCGTAATTCGCAGAACGCCATTCAGGGAGCAGGGGGCGACTCCTCCGGCGTTGACGGGCACTGTTCGCAAGCGTCGGAGTTCCCATGCCTTGCTCTTTAACCTGCTTTAAGGCGCGCTTCTGCTCCCCGGGCTAAGCCCGCCTCCTGATGAGGCTTCCGCCACAGGATGCGCTATGCCCGCTCGCCGACTCCACAAGGCCAAGGAATACCGACGGCAGGCTCAACAGGCCCGAGACGTTGCCCAATGGATGTCGCTGCTGGACGCCAAGCAGCAACTCCTTGAGACAGCTCGGCACCTTGAGATGCTGGCGGAGATCGAGGAGCAGGAGGCGCGAAGAATTGTCCCCACCGAGACGACGAAACCGTAATTTCCGATAAGGCTCTTTTTGAAAGGTCCTTACTGTCGGGTGAGAATGTCGAGGATGCGTTCCCGCTGCGCGTAAAAGTAGTCGAGGACCTGCTCCAGCCCGTGAAGAACGGCCTTGGCCGTTTCGGGATCGGCTCCCTGTTCGGTCATCCGCTCGATCCGGGCGATCTGCCGGGAGACGAGCCGTTGGGTGTCGGCGATATTCTTCTCAAGCTGAGCGAGTTCTGGGTGCAGCTCGAACATAGTTTCTGGGCGCAGCTCAAATCTCGTCGGCTACAAATCATCAGATCGGGTGCGGGTTCCCAACCGACCCCGAATTCCCAATCGATATGGAAAGTAGGGCCCCACGGTGGGCTCATCAGGGAAGGTCCGGAGTGGGTCAAAATTTCACGTTCCGGCCTCTTAATGAACGTCCGCACTTGAGTGGCGAAGCGGACCAAACGCTTACGTCTCAGGAGTGCCATAAGGAGGCATTTAGGCTTGACGAGAACGAGTGCACTGAACGCAATGATTGCGTGATATCCGTTGTGGTCGATCAGCCGGACGACGCACCGAGCGTGATCGCGAACTGGACCAAGGCAACCATGGAATCGCACCCGCTTGGGCGCCGTCGC
The DNA here is from genome assembly GCF_025460875.1 of Microvirga yunnanensis. Taxonomy (NCBI): domain Bacteria; kingdom Pseudomonadati; phylum Pseudomonadota; class Alphaproteobacteria; order Hyphomicrobiales; family Methylobacteriaceae; genus Microvirga; species Microvirga yunnanensis. The sequence goes on along the minus strand of NZ_JAMXFI010000031.1, from coordinate 11,978 downwards.
GAACGTTGAATGACCGCGCAGGGTCAGAGTACACTACCGCGCCATCAGCTTAGAGCCAACGGACGAACGTTTGCCACTGCGGCAAGAACGTTCGCCCCCGGAAGCAGGATCAGCGCATGATCAGTCCGCCGTCCACCGAGATGGACTGCCCGGTCACATAGCTGGAAGCCGAACTGCACAGCCACAGCACGACGTCGGCAATCTCCTCGGCGCGTCCGTGCCGTCGCATGGGAATGCCCTCGACCATGGCATCCAGTGCCTCCTTCTGGCCAGAGGCAACCATCTGTTCCACCATCGGGGTCCAGATCAGGCCGGGGCACACGGCGTTGACGCGAATATTCCGGGTGGCGTATTCCAGCGCCGCGCTCTTGGTCAGGCCGAGAACCCCATGCTTGGCCGCGTGATAGGTGCCGCGCTCGGCTCCGCCCACCAGCCCGCCGAGTGACGAGCAGTTGACGATGGCGCCGCTGCCCTGCTGCCGCATGTGCTGCAACTCGTACTTCATGCAGGCCCAGATGCCACGCAGGTTGACCGAGGTCACGCGATCGAAGTCCTCGGGCGTGGCGTCGGCGGTCTCCGCAAGGGCGTTCTGAATGCCGGCGTTGTTGAAGGCCACATCCAGGCGGCCGAACGTGGAGACGGTCTCCTTGACCATGGCCTCGACCTCGCCCAGATCGGCCACGTCGCAGCGGATGCCGATGGCCTTGTGCCCGGACGCTACGAGCTCATCGGCGGCGGCACGTGCACCGTCGCCGTTCACATCCGCCAGCGCAACGGCCGCGCCCGCCTGCGCGAATGCCTTGGCGGTTGCCAGGCCCATGCCCGACGCGGCGCCAGTCACCAGCGCAACTTGGTTCTCGTAAGAGATCTTCATGATGTCATTTCCTGTGTTGAATCAGTTTTCCGGATGACGATGGCCCGGCTCCTGGACGTCATCTCTTCCCGGGAGCCAATCCCGTTGGCCTCCAAGGCAGGTCGCTTCATTGCCTTGGTGACAGTCGCAGCAATCGGTCCTTCGAGCGACCTTCCCCCCTCGGCGACCGGTTCGTCGTGATCACGTAGAGGTCGCGCGCTACCGGCAGCACGTCCCGGATGCGGTCACCGGAACTGAACACGCGCTTGAGCGCTCTGGCTCCTTCGTCCATGACCAGCAATTCGCGTGAACCGAGCGCCGCGATCACCAGTTCATCGCCGGCGAACGCGGCGAACGCGGCGCCCGCGGGCGCCCACGTGCTGCGGCCGGATTCGATCCAGGCCGGCTCCATGCCATCGCGCCGCTCGGCGCCCTGGACCAGCGGCCAGCCGTAATTCACGCCTGGCCTGATCCGGTTGATCTCGTCGTGGCCGGCCTCGCCATGCTCGACCACGAACAGCTCACCGGCCGGATTCCAGGCCATCCCTTGCGGATTGCGATGGCCGTAAGAGTAGATCAGGGAGCCCGGGAATGGGTTGTCCTGCGGCGCCTGGCCGCTCAGCGTCATGCGCAGCACCTTGCCGGCCAGGCTGGCCCGATCCTGCGGACGCTCGCGGTTGCCGGTCCAGCCGGTGGTCACGTAGAGGTGCCCGTCCGGCCCGATGCCAATGGCGCCGCCGTTGTAGAGCCTGTGCCCGGGAATCCCTTCCAGCAGCACGCGGGTTTCTCGCCAGGCATCGCCGTCGAACCGCGCCTCGATGACTTTGTTGGCGAGGTCCGCATCGGAGCGGTAGGAGTGATAGAAGTAGGCGACGCCGCTTTGCGCGAAGTCGCGGGACAGCGCCATGCCGAGCAGGCCGGCGCCGCCTTCGTCCACGATGGAGTCGGAGGTCTGAAGCGCGTAGCGCCGCTGCCGGCCATTCTCGATCACGACGATGTTGCCGGCCTTCTCGGTCAGCAGAAACCGATCGCCGGCATTCGCGACGTCCCAGGGATAGTCGAGGCGATCGCTTATCACCTGCATCGACCAGTCGCCGGGCACGGTGGCCTGGATGCGCACGTTGCCGGGCGCATCCTGTGCCATGGCCGCCGGGACGGCGCAGACCGTCGCTAGCGCGTGGATGGAAAGGGCGATGAGCGATGGCTTCATTTCAGTGCCTCCCCACGGTCACTGCCTCACAGATGCTTGCCGAAGAACTCGGCCATCTTGTCCACGGCAGGCGTCACGTACTGCGGCTTGTCGTACAGGTCGAAGTGCGAGGCGCCCGGGATGACCAGCAGTTCCTTGGGCTGCTGCGCCTTGGCGTACGCCGCTTCGCTGAACTTGCGCGTCTCGGCACGCTCGCCAGCGATCAGCAGCACAGGCCTGGGCGAGACCCGCTCCATGTGTTCCAGAGGGTAGTACGCCATGTGCAGGCCGGGGCTGGTCACGGTGAAGCGGTTGCGGGCGTTTGGATGAGCGCCGCGCGGAGTCAGGTAGTAGTCCACCGCCTCACGGATGAAGTTGTCGCTATCGGCGGTGACCTGGTCACGTGATGGAAGCAGTTGCTGCACCAACACGGGTGCGCCGGCCGCTTCCTTGTTCAATTGTTCGGCGACGCCCTGGAGCAGCTTCTGCTGGTCCTCGGCCGTGACCGGCGCGCCCTGGATGCCGGTGCGGGTCGCATCCCCGATGTCGTAGGCAACCACGCCGGCCACAGCCTTCACTCGCAGATCGGTTTGGGCCTCGTGCAGCGTGTAGCCGCCGCCGGCACAGACGCCGACCGCGCCGATGCGGTTCGCATCCACCTGCGGCAGACTGGCCAGGTAGCCTACGGCGCTCTGGATGTCCTGTACGCGGTCGGCCGGATCTTCCAAGTCGCGCGGCTCGCCGCCGCTCTCGCCGTAGTGGGAGGCGTCGTAGGCCAGCGTGATGAAGCCCTTGCGTGCCAGGTCCCGGGCGTACAGACCGGAGGTCTGTTCCTTCACGCCGCCCCAGGGATGGGCCACAACGATCGCCGGGTACTTCTTGCTACTGTCGTAGTTGGCGGGCAGGTAGAGGTTGCCAGCCATGCGTACGCCGCCGTTGTCGAACGTGACCTTCTGCGAACCGACGACATTGGCGCCCTGCGCCACGGCGACCGGGTTCGTGGATTGCGCGAACGCTGGGACGGCGAACAGGATCGCGGCGGACATCAAAGAGTTTCTCAGGACGGACATTTCAATTCCTCGGTTACATCGTCACGCGCCTCTGCGGCGCCTTGATGTTGACTTGCGGGGCTTAGCCTTCCTTGGCTGCCACGAAATTTAGACGGCGCATCCGACATGGAGTAGACGGCATAATTCGCATAGTCCCATAAATGCTGTTCATGAATGGCAGCATTCGATAGGATCGGTTCCCGAGCAGATTCCGGACGAGGGCTATGGAATGGATAAAGATCCCATGAGGGGGTTCATCGATGTCGCGTGACAGCTTCGGCGACCTTCTATCCTTCATCGCCGTGGCACGCGCGCGCAGCTTCACCCGCGCAGCGGCCCAGCTTCGGGTGACGCAACCAGCCTTGAGCACCACCATCCGAGCGTTGGAAGACAAGCTGGGCGCTCGTCTTCTCGTGCGCAGCCCGCGCGGCGTGGCGCCTACCGAGGCAGGTCAGCGGCTGCTGGATCGTCTCGCTCCCGAATTCGATGGGATCCAGGCCGAGATCGCGTCGCTCGGCGAGCTTCGGGACGAGCCCATGGGAACGATCCGGATCACTGCCATCGACTACGCCATCAGGAGCACGCTTTGGCCCAAACTGGCGACGTTCCTCCCGAGATACCCCAAGATCAAGGTTGAGTTGAACAACGAGTATGAGAGCGTCGATATCGTCGCGCGCGGCTACGACGCCGGCGTGCGGTTCGGCCAGGAACTGGCACAGGACATGATCTCGGTGCGGATCGGCCCGGACGTTCGCAACATGGTCGTGGGCTCGAAGTCCTACTTCGCAGGGCGACCGCCGCCGAAGACGCCACGCGACCTTCCCGAGCACATTTGCATCAATCTGCGCGCGTCCACCTATGGCGGCCTCTACGAATGGGAGTTCGCCAAAGGCAAGCGCACCGTGAATGCCCGCGTGGATGGAACAGTCACCTTCAACAACGCCTACGACATCTTCGAGGCGGCCAAGGCTGGCTTCGGGCTGGCGTACCTGCCCGAGGATATGGTTCGCCCCTACGTCTCAGAGGGACAGCTCATCTCGGTGCTGGAGGACTGGTGCCCAGTGTGGCCCGGATTCCATCTCTACTATCCGAACCGGCGCCAGCCGTCGCGCGCGATGACCTTGCTGGTCGAAGCCCTTCGCCACAGGGCATAGCAGCGGAGGACCTTGCATGTCCGGTGAGAACTTTCGCGATATCCAAGCCTTTCTCACGGTTGCCCGGGAGCGTAGCTTCACCCGCGCGGCAGCGCAGTTGGGGGTTTCTCAGTCCGCGCTCAGCCACACCATTCGAGCCTTGGAGGCGCGGCTGGGGCTGCGTTTGCTGACACGCACGACCCGTAGCGTATCGCCGACGGAGGCCGGTGAGCGCCTGATCCAGAGAGTAGCCCCTCGCTTCGAGGCGATCACTGCTGAATTGGCCGCCTTTGAGGAGCTTCGTGACAAGCCTGTTGGAGCCGTGCGCATCACGGCCTCCGACTTTGCGGCCAACACGATCCTCTGGCCCAAGCTCTCCAAGCTTCAGCCGGCGTATCCCCACCTCAAGATCGAGGTGGCGATCGAACCCGGGCTGATCGACATCATCGCGGAGCACTTCGATGCGGGTGTTCGGTTCGGCGACCAGATTTCCAAGGACATGACGGCGGTTCGGATTTCGCGGGACATCCGCATGGTGATCGTCGGTGCGCCCTCCTACCTGGAAGGGCGTCCGCTGCCGAAGTCTCCGTCGGACTTGACCGGGCACGAATGCATCAACATGCGCTTCTCGATGCGTGGCGGCGTGTACGCATGGGAACTCACGAAGGGCAAACGGAACCTGCAGGTGCGGGTTGAAGGTTCGTGGACCTTCAACTCCATCTACCCGGTTGTGGAGGCCGCACTCGCTGGGTTTGGCTTGGCCTACATGCCGGAGGAACTGGCGCGCCCCCATATCGAGAGCGGCCGGCTTCAAGCCGTGCTCAAGGACTGGTGCCCGACCTTTCCTGGACTCCACATCTTCTTCGCCAGTCGCAGCCAATCGTCGCCGGCCCTGTCGCTGATCATCGAGGCGCTGCGCTACCGACGCTAGGCCGGGCCCGGGCGGCTCATGAGCGGCATCTATAGCTGCCCACAGGAAGGGCCGCTTCGGGTCACACACTGACGATCCCTGCTCTCCGGGAACGTCCGCTGCTCCTCGCGAGAGCAGACCCTTCGGTCTACTTCCGGGACGTGCCAGGGAGCGACATTTCGAGTCCGCTCCATATCTCGCATGCCCCGGAGGCTCCTAAAGTGGATCACCGGTTAAAACAGGTCTGCGGGGGCCGTGTATTGCGGGCGTCTACTCGGCGGCTCCGCGCCGTGGCAGCTTCCAGCCGGGGCGGATAAAGTGGCAGGTGTAACCATTCGGAAGCCGCTCAAGATAGTCCTGATGCTCCGGCTCCGCCTCCCAGAATTCGCCCGCGGGTGCGAGCTCCGTAACCACCTTGCCTGGCCATAGGCCCGAGGCATCCACATCGGCGATGGTGTCCTCGGCAACCTGGCGCTGCTCCTCCGAGGTATAGAAGATCGCCGAGCGGTAGCTCAGGCCGATGTCATTGCCCTGCCGGTTCTTCGTGCTCGGGTCGTGGATCTGGAAGAAGGACTCCAGCAGATCCCGGAAGCTCGTCTTCTCCGGGTCGAAGATGATCTCGATTGCCTCTGCATGCGTGCCGTGGTTGCGGTAGGTGGCGTTCGGCACGTCCCCGCCGGAGTACCCGACGCGGGTGGAGACGACGCCGGGGCGGCGTCGGATGAGATCCTGCATGCCCCAGAAGCAGCCCCCGGCCAGGATGGCCCGCTCAGTCACACCAGTCATGTTCATTCTCCTTTCTCTGCAAGCAGCTTGCTGAATTCGCCGTAGCCTTCGCTCTCCAGCTCATCCAGGTGGACGAACCGCAGCGAGGCCGAGTTGATGCAGTAGCGCAATCCGCCGTCCTCTTGTGGCCCATCCGGGAACACGTGTCCCAGGTGGCTGTCACCGTGGGCTGACCGCACCTCGGTCCGCACCATGCCATGGCTCGTATCGCGGTTCTCGATGATGTTATCGGCCTCGACTGGCTTGACGAAGCTGGGCCAGCCGCTGCCGCTGTCGTACTTGTCAAACGAGGCAAACAGGGGCTCGCCTGAGACAACGTCAACATAGAGTCCAGGTTCGTCGTTGTCCCAGTATTCATTGGCGAAGGGGCGCTCGGTCCCGTCCGTCTGCGTCACCCGATACTGCTCCGGGGTCAGGCAGGACAGGGCGTCGGGGTTCTGGTGGTAGGTCTTCATCGGCTGTTCTCTTTTCATCGTGAATTGTCGTGATCCTCTAGTTGAGGAGATTATAGCGTCAGATTGAATGGGCCGGCGGCTCCGCCTCAGGCGGACATTGCGATCGTCTCGCCAGCACCCACGACACTTGGGAGCTCACCTGCTTCCAGCATCTCGGCCGCCTTTGCGTATCCTCCACCCATTCCGTCCAGGAAATGGAAATGCGAATCCGGCCTACTGGACGGCACCAAACAGGTCATGAGGGCGTGAGACTGCCGGTGCATCCCGAAGTTGATCTCGCCTCGAGCCTTTGCCGCAATAAGAATAGCCTCCGCCGCATTGATTTGTTCGCGTGTGCTGTCCAGCGTCAGACGCAGGACATCGTCGTACTTGCGGAAGTCCGAGTTGGAGGCGACCTCCGACCAGCTTCTCAGACTGCGATATGTCTCGCTCCCTTCAGGGATGGCGACATCCTCCGGAACGGGATGAGACTGACGTGGTCCCGCGTCGAATATGGCAAGCACACGCTTGGCAAGCCTGGAGAAGACTTCGGGGCTGGTATGATCATACGGCTCGATCAACAGCGATAGGATCTCGCCCTGTCGGCTCGGAAGGGGAGTCCAGTCACAGGTCAGCCCAGTCAGGTCCGGCTGCGTCGTCTGCTTGCCCGGCTTGACCAGATACCGCCCGTTCTTGATCTGCTGCTCCGCCCATTTCAGCCCTCCTCCGGCAAACATCGCATAGGTCGCATTCCCCGAAGCCGCATATCGGGCAATGCGTACGTCGCGTCCGCCAGCTCGGATTTCGTGCACGGGCAGCAGCCCGACTCGAAGAGTGAGTCCAAGACCGGATTCCGCAAACGTCGCAACCTGTCGCAACACCGAGGTCGCGATCGTGAGGCCCTGTGGCGGCAAAGCAAATGCAGCGCCGTCGCCCCGAAACACAAACGGGAAGTCGAATGCCCCCCAGGCATTCCCAAGAGCGGCAATCACCGAGGCGCCGGCGTAGTTGACGTCTTTGTAACGCCCCGCCTCGATCGCAGAGGTCGAGTCGACAACGTCGGTGATCCCGATCAGCCAGTCGTCAGGCAGTGGCTCGTAGATGGACGGGTCGAGCACGAGCGAAAACTCGCTATACGCCTGGGGCGAGTGTGCTGGGCTATTGACCATTGCGTGTCCTCCAGATCCGCGTGCATCAGCAAACCGGGCGCCGCGCCTTGCCAATCGGGTGCAGGTGTCCGGCGCGCCCGTCCGAGGGAGCCGGGCCTGCCTTGTCAGCTGGCCCGGCCGATCCGGTTCAAAGCAGGGTGGTCTCGACGTTGATGTTGCCGTGCGTCGCCTTGGAGTACGGGCAGATCCCGTGCGCCGCATCGACCAGCGTCTGTGCGACCTCGCGGTCGATCCCCGGCAGACTGACGTTAAGGCGAGCCTGGAGGAAATAGGAGCCGCTATCGAGGACCAGGTCGATCTCGGCATCAACCGTGGGCAAGGTCGCGAGGGTGACTTTCCTTTGGGCGGCGGCGAGCTCAAGCGCACCGATGTAGCAGGCCGACCAGGCAGCGCCGAACAGGTTTTCGGCGGCCGGGTGGGGCTGCGACAGCTTGAGGTCGAGGAAGCCGTCGCTGCTGCGAGTGCCGCCATCGCGGCCGCCAGAGTTGTGGGTCTTTCCGGTGAAGAGAACCTTGGCAGTCATGACATCATCCCTCTTTGAGTTAGTTAGATCGTATCCGATCACTTCGGATGCGATGCAAATACGCCTCTCGATTATCGGTGTCAAGCACTTCCGATTTAATCGGATGCGATTTATATTAAGCCAAGCAGCAAAGATTGGATCAGCTCATGCGCAAGACACTAACAGCCAAGACCCCAGACCTGACCGGGTCCGCTTCCCCGCAGCCTAGCGGTGAAGGCAAGAAGCTTGCGAACTATCTCTGCTTTGCCATCTACTCGGCCAACCTCGCCTTCGGTCGTGCCTACAAGCCGCTACTGGATAAGCTTGGCCTGACATACACCCAGTACATCGCCCTGGTGGCCCTCTCTGAGGAGGACGGCCAGACGGTCCGGGCGCTCGGCGAAAAGCTGTTCCTGGAATCCAATACGCTGACGCCGATCCTCAAGAAGCTCGAGTCGATCGGCTACCTCAAACGGCAGCGTGACACCGCCGACGAACGGCAGGTGCGGGTGAGCCTGACGCCCGCCGGACGCCAACTGGTTGAGACGGACCCTGGCGCGGCGCTGGTTGAAGCCACGGGGCTCGGAGCGGACTTTCCCGCAGCCCAGAAGACCATAGCGACGATACGCGACAACCTCCTGCGTGCCACGCACCCAGGATCGGGTACAGACGACTAAGCTATCGGCTGGCCCCGCTCTGCGGAACGCACGCGAAGTCCGCTACTCCTGGGGGCCGTTGCTTGCCGATGATCTATAGTCGGCACGAACATTCGCATCCTTGTGATGGCTATCATCGGCCATGCCTCGGCGAGGCCACTTGCTCGCCGGATCACAGAGGCGTATCCTCTGCGCCCAATCAAACGTCCCTGTGTTGGACTTAGGCTCTCCGACGAGCCGTTTTTGATCGGCAGCTTTGCCGACGTCGCTCCTGAACCGAGTGGTTGTGTAATCTGTGGGACGAGGACTGGACCGCAAGATCCACAGTCTCCGTTGACCTTTGAGCGTGGTCTAAGGACAACCGCGCTACAGTAGCTTTGCCCACAACGACAGCAATCTTGCAGTTGTCCATTCTCCTATCCCGCCGACCGTGGCGATGCGAACGAATGGAGAGATCAATGTCAGAGCAAACATCGCTCCCGAACCAGTCTGCCCCCGTGGCAGCTTCTGCAGCCGCACTAGCGTCTAATGTCCTCGCCAGAGGCGAATCCGAAGCCGCCGAGAACACTGCGATCCGCCCCTTCCGTATCAACATTCCGGAAGCTGAAATCACCGAGCTGAAGCGTCGCATCAAGGCCACCAGATGGCCGGAACAAGAGACGGTCGCGGACGAATCGCAAGGGGTCCGGCTGAAAACGATTCAAGAGCTCGCGCGTTACTGGGCGGACGAGTACGACTGGCGCAAGGTCGAATCCAGATTGAACTCGTATCCCAATTTCATCACCGAGATCGACGGTTTGGATTTTCACTTCATTCACGTACGCTCGAAACATGCCAATGCGATGCCGCTGCTGATCGCGCACGGCTGGCCGGGATCGATCGTTGAGCAAGTGAAGCTGATCGAGCCCCTGACTGACCCGACCGCGCACGGCGGTAGTGAAGCGGATGCGTTCCACGTCGTCATTCCGTCGATGCCGGGCTACGGCTTCTCCGGCAAGCCAACTACGACCGGCTGGAACCCCCAGCGCATCGCGCGCGCCTATGCTGAGCTGATGTCGCGCCTTGGTTATGAAAAGTATGCGGCGCAGGGCGGTGACTGGGGCTCGATCGTCGTCAACTACATGGGAACTCAGGAACCCAAAGGACTGCTCGGCATCCACACCAACATGCCCGAGGTAATCCCGCCTGACATCGATGCGCTGATCTGGTCCGGCAACCCTCTGCCCGATCATCTATCAGCCGAAGAGAGGAAGGCCTGCGAGCAAGTCCGCGAGAACAAGTTCGGCTACGCGATCGTCATGGGCACGCGCCCGCAAACGCTGACCGGGTTGGTGGATTCACCTGTCGGCTTGGCCGCATTCATGATCGACCACGACTGGAAGAGCCATGCCATGATCGCGAGATCGTTTGCCGGGGTCAAAGAAGGCCTCTCGCCCGACGATGTCCTCGATAACGTCACGCTCTTTTGGTTTACGGGCACGGCGATCTCAGCGGCACGTCTCTACTGGGAGAATGCCGTTGCCGGCAACTCATTCTTCGCTGTCAAAGGCGTTAAACTCCCCGTCGCCTGCAGTGTGTTCCCTGACGAGATGTATGTCGCGCCAAAGAGCTGGACAGAGAAAGCGTATCCCAATCTCATTCACTTCAACAAGCTACCAAAGGGCGGACACTTCGCAGCCTGGGAGCAGCCGGAGTTCATGATCTCCGAGATCCGCACAGGGCTCAGGTCACTCCGCAAATCGCTCTGAAGACCTCGGCGCGCACGTAGTACGCGCCGGCTCCTGAGCGAGCACGGCAATATTGATGGAGATCTAAAACAACATACCACGCGTCATGCCCGAACGTCCGAGTTGGGTCAGGAACCGAGATTGCCTGCGTTTTTGGAACGTCCGCTTTCACGAGGATTGCTGCTTTCGAGCTTAGGTCTTAGGAGTGCCAATAGCTGCCCTTCCCGCCGATGAGTCGATTGGCCGTAGTCGCTGCCGCGCAGCATCAGGCCTGCGACGGTGAACCACCTCGCATAGTATCAGCACAGAATTCAGCTCTTAGCTTTGCCCAGCCCGCCGCTTCCAGCCGGGGCATGGGTAGCGGACAGAAACTTGTCGAAACGAGAGCGGATCTTGCGATAGCACTCGCAGGCCACCTGTTCGAGGCCAGCACGGTCGATGACGTCGATGCCGCCTCGGCGTTGCTCGATCAGGCCCGACATCTGGAGGCCGCGTAAGATGGGGCTGACGGTGGAACGCTGCACACCAAGCATCTCAGCGAGGAATTGGTGTGTCAGGGGCAGAGCATCTTTCGAGGGCAAGGTCTCCTGGTTCAGGCGATCATGGGTGCTCAGAATCCAGCGACTGCACCGAGCCTCGACCGCGTGCACGGCATTGCAGGCCACGGTATGATACGCTTGCGCGAGCAGCGCCTCGTTGTAGGCCAGCACCAGTCGCTGAACAGCGGGGCGCGTCCGGATCGCCTCATGGAGGCGGTCCAGGGGAATGCGGGAGGCAGTGCCGGGAATCTGCACGACGTAGCGCCCGAAAGCTTCTCGGCTCGCAAACGCGGTCAGGAGGCCGAACAATCCCTCGCACCCAAAGATGGCCACTTCTGCCAGACGGCCATCCTCCATGACATCAACAAGGGAGATGATCGCATCGTGCGGGAAGTAGGTGTAGCGGATGGGATCACCGGGCTCGTACAGCACAGTCCCACGGGGCAGGATGACAGCCTCTAGAGCATCGGACCAAAATACGGATCCACGACATCCCACCCCTCTTCCCTGGGCAGAGGTAGAAACCGAGCGGGTCCGACAAACCGTCCGATGCTCTAGATGGGGTTCAAGCAGGGTGAAGTCGTCGGGCTCTAAGGCAGCCAGGAACCGGTTGGCACGATGGTCTTTCGGTAGCTTCCTTACCAAGGCAGTCTACAACGCTCCTATGGGCTGATGAGAATACCTGACAACATGCCGCAGGCGGATCACGAAGACGTGATAACGAATCATACGTTCGGCGTAGCCGCAGGCCTCAAAGGTCGCCTCTGGGTCAAAGGACTAAACCGCTACCGCGGTAGGCTCTGCCGGCTCTGTCGGCGTCTGGAACGATCATAGAGGTCACGCCGGGACGTGTCCGGCCTGAGAATGGAGAGGTTTCCTCCCCCCCTCAGGACAGGAGCCTCCGATGACCCACGCGTCCGTCAGCCCTCTCCGTCAGCGCCTGATCGACGACATGACGATCCGCCATTTCGCCCCACGCACCCAGGATGCTTACATCCGCGCCATCCGCCGCTTCAGCGCCTTCCTTGGCG
>NZ_JAMXFI010000030.1:0-75131 GCF_025460875.1 Microvirga yunnanensis | reverse complement strand
AAAAAGGCCGCTGTTGGCAGCGGCCTGGTCACTCAAGTCGGGCCAGCACAGCAATGGCCGGCCAGGAGCTTTCTCCGGGGTTAGCCAGGCAGCTTTTCGACAATCGTGTTGAAGGTGCCGGACAGGTTAGTGCCGACGTTGCCAGCGGCGGTGACAATCGCAACAGCGATGAGGCCGGCAATGAGGCCGTATTCGATCGCAGTGGCGCCGGACTGGTCTTTGCGGAAGCGGGCGAGAAGCTTGGTCATTTCTGTCATCCTCCAGAGGCCGAACCGTTCGTCCTCGTTGATGACGCCTATTTACGTGTGCCCGGCTCGGCCAGCCATTCGGGCTGATGGGTTAAGGCATTGCAGGCGACCAGAGCGGCCGCGCCTTAAGGCATCCGGCCATCGGTCGTTACGATCGGTGCCCGTCACTCGACGATCTTGATTGATCGGTCCGTCACGATCGCCCGCGCCCCCTTGGCTATGCAGTCCGATCGGACATCGGAGTTGCCGGTGAATGTCACGGTGCTGCCGATGATCTGCGTGCATCCCCCCGTGGAACCGCTGCGGCCGGAATATTCCACCCCCGACGCGGGGAAGTAGATTGCCCCGTCGAAGGTCGAGCCAGACGCGCCGTTGACCTGGTGCGTGATCCCACTGCTGCCGCGGGAGCCGAAGAACAGGAGACCCGAGTACGGTCCGGTGGTCGGGGCCGACAGGTTGACCGTAGCCCCGCCATTCAGCTTGAGCTCAGCACCCTTCGCGAAGTAGAACGTTACGCCGGCGCCGGTCAACACCGTCCCAGCGTTGACCGACAGGCTCCCGCTCTCGATGATGTAAAGGCCTGGCTTGAACGTGACCTTACCGCCGGTTACACTGAGACCGCTGCAAAAGCGCATGACCGGAAGCCCACTCGGATGAGATTGGTAGCTCGGCTCAAGAATAGCATCGGCATTGAAGTTGCTCTTGGAATTGCAAGCGCCGGTTGCCACCGGCTCCTCCAAATCGGCATAGGGATCGATGGTTTTCGGTGCCCCAATGCGCACGGAGTCGCACTTCTGGAGCGAGAGGCTGGAGGAGGTGATGGCCCCACCCACTGTATAGGCGCAGTCGGTCGTGAGGCTGCCACCTCCGGCCATGGTGAGTGCGTCCGGCGCGCTCGAGTTTGACGCAACATCGCAGCCATTAAGGGTCACGGTGGTCGAACCGGACACCTTCACGGCAGCGGGTGCTGCGGGTGACAGCGCCAGCACGCAGGCTTGCGAGGTCGCGTCGAGCCTGACAACTGCCCGTCCCTGCAGCCTGACGGGGGCGCTGAGAAAGAGGGACGAGAGCAGCGGGGGCTGCATCTCGGTCAGAATGACCTCGATGCCATTGGCATCACCGGCCAACGCGCCGCTTGTCGGTGGGGAGTTCACTGTGACCGTTCCTGCGGCCAGCAGGCCGGACTCCTGTGCAATGTGGGTGGCAGCCGCCGCCATGCCGCTTGTGGCATCGCCCGCGCGCTTGCGCACCGCCGCAGCATGAGCCGAGACGTCGGCGGCGTGCTGGAGCTTGCGCTGGGTAAGATACCAATAGCCCGCCTCGCTCCCAATCCCCATCGCGCCGATCAGGACCGGGAAGAGGATGGCCGCAATCACGGCGACAGCCCCGTTCGTGTCGGAGCGCAGCGCACAGAGACAGTTAGCAAACGACATTGCTGGACTTCCTTCAGAGGTCACGAGAGTTTCATGGCCTGGATCACGGCCGGGGTGATGATCACCGCGAACAGAACAGGCAGGAAGAACACGATCATCGGAACTGTGAGCTTCGGCGGCAACGCGGCCGCCTTTTTCTCGGCCTCGCTCATGCGCATATCGCGGTTTTCCTGGGCCAGGACACGCAGGGAGTGGCCAAGCGGTGTCCCGTACTTCTCCGATTGGATCAGGCTCGTGACCACGCCTCTAACGCCCTCCAGCCCGGTGCGCTCGCCCAGGTTCTCATAGGCCTTGCGTCGGTCCTGGAGATACGAGAGCTCCGCAGTCGTCAGGCTCAACTCCTCCGCGAGTTCGGCCGATTGCGTGCCGATTTCCTCCGAAACTTTCCGGAAAGCGCTCTCAATGCTCATGCCTGACTCGACACAGATCAGCAGCAGGTCGAGCGCATCGGGCCAAGCGCGACGGATCGCGTTCTGGCGCTTCGTGATCCTATTCTTCACGTAAAGCCCGGGTGCGTAGTAGCCCAAGCCGGCCACCGCGAGTACGATCCCGAGCTTCACGGCGAGCGAGCGATCGAACGGCATGATCACGAAGACGTAGAGTGCCGCAATGACAAGCAACGCCACGGGCGCAATCAGGCGAGCCGCGAGGAAGGTCACGACCGGGCCGCGGCCGCGATAGCCAGCCATCCGCAACTTGAGGCTGATGTCGCCGTCCTCGGCCTGCTTGGCCAAATTGAACCACTCGACGATGCCCTGGTAGAGCTTTCTCGGCTCGGTCCTAAGGGTAGCCCGCCCATTGCTCCGGTTCAGCCGGGCACGTTCGCGCAGGCGGATCTGCTCCCGCTCGCTGGCGACCCCTGCCATGCGGACGCCGAGTTGGTCCTTCGCAAGGTAGGGCCACGCGACAACCAGGATTGCGAGGAAGGCAGACACGGCCGCGGAGAGCGCGACGAGCAGATCAACGTTAGTGGTGAGCATGCCAGCAGACATCGGGTGGCCTCAGAAATCGAAGTTGATCATTTTTCGCATCACCAGGACGCCCGCACCCATCCACACGGCGCTGGCGGCGAGCACCATCTTGCCGGTCAAGGTCGTGACGAGGAGTGCGATATAGTCGGGCGCGGTCAGGTACATAAGGCCGGCGACCGCGACCGGCAGCGCGGCGATGATGCCGGCGGAGGACTTGGCCTCGGAACTCATGGCCTTGATCTTCGCACCCATCTTCACGCGATCGCGGAGCACCTTCGAGAGGTTGCCGAGCGCCTCGGACAGGCTGCCCCCGGTCCGGCTCTGGATCGCGATTACGATAGCGAAGAAGTTGGCCTCCGGCAGCGGCATGCGCCCCGCTAACCGCTGCACGGCCTCGTCGAGGGGCATGCCGAGGGTCTGGTCCTCGACAATCACCTTGAACTCGCTCCGCACGGGCTCCTGCGTTTCTGTGGCGATGATCTTCAGGCAGTCGGCAAGCGGCAGTCCCGATTTGACGCCGCGTACGATGATGTCGACCGCGTTTGGGAACTCGGCGGTGAATCTCCTGAAGCGACGGGTGCGCCGCATGCCGACATAAAGGTGCGGCAGCAACAACCCACCGGCGAGGCTGAAGCCGCCCGATGGCAGTGGGCCGAGGCCGAAGACGCTCGGGCCGAGCAGGAGAACCACGCCTCCCGTGGCCGCGCAGACGGTGTAATAGGTTCGCTTGCTCCAGCCCAGTCCAGCTTGGCGCATGCGGTCGAGCAGGGACGGCCCGGTGCTGCGCTTGGCCTTCTGCTTATCCTCCATCTCCTTCAGGGTCGCCTCGACTGCCCGTCGGCGCCGGGTCTCGTCGGTGGGCCCACCCGGCGCTTCCTCAACGGTCGCGATGGCCGCAATGGTGAGGAAACGCGCGTGCGCCACTGAGGGCTTAGCCACACGCGGGTAGAAGGCGGCCACGATCATCCCGATGGCGGAGAGGGCGGCCAACAGAGCGATGAGGTGCGGGACGAGTTCGGCGAACAGCATCATTCGATCTCCGTAAGGCGACTTCAGGCGGCGGCCGTTTCGGCGGCCTCGCCGGCGGCATCGAGGGCCGCGGCGAGGCGCTTCTCCTCGCCGAAGTAGCGGGCGCGGTCCCAAAACCGTGGGCGGCCGATGCCGGTAGAGTGGTGGCGGCCGATGACGTTACCCTGCGCGTCCTCACCGTGGATGTCATAGACGAACAGATCCTGGGTGATCGGGACGTCTCCCTCAAGGCCCAGCACTTCGGTGATGTGGGTGATGCGGCGCGAGCCATCGCGCAAGCGTGCGGCCTGGACAATCACGTCGACGGAGGACACGATCATCTCGCGGATGGTCTTCGACGGCAGTGAAAATCCCCCCATGGTAATCATGGACTCAATGCGCGAGAGCGCCTCGCGTGGCGAGTTGGCATGAAGCGTTCCCATCGAGCCGTCGTGACCCGTGTTCATCGCCTGCAGCAGATCGAAGGCCTCGGAGCCGCGGACCTCACCTACAATGATGCGCTCCGGGCGCATGCGCAGGCAGTTCTTGACGAGATCGCGCATGGTGATTTGGCCCTCACCCTCGAGATTGGGCGGTCGGGTTTCCAGGCGCACCACGTGCGGCTGCTGCAGTTGCAGTTCGGCAGCATCCTCGCAGGTGACGATGCGCTCGCCCGGTTCGATATAGCCGGTCAGGCAGTTCAGCAGCGTCGTCTTGCCCGAACCGGTGCCGCCGGAGACGATCACGTTGCAGCGGACTCGCCCGATGATCTCCAGGATTTGGGCGCCCTCTGGCGTGATCGAGCCGAACTTCACGAGCTGGTCGAGGGTGAGCTTGTCCTTCTTAAACTTTCGGATGGTGAGGGTTGGGCCGTCGATGGCGAGCGGCGGCGCGATTACGTTGACGCGGGAGCCGTCGGGCAGGCGCGCGTCGCAGATCGGGCTGGACTCATCCACGCGGCGTCCGACCTGGCTCACGATGCGCTGGCAGATGTTGAGCAACTGGATGTTATCCCGGAAGCGAATATCCGTCTTCTGCACCTTGCCACCGACCTCGATGTAGACTGTGTCGGCGCCGTTCACCATGATATCGGCGATGTCGTCGCGCGCCAGGAGCGGTTCAAGCGGCCCATAACCGAGTATGTCGTTGCAGATATCACGGAGGAGCTCCTCCTGCTCGGTGATCGACATCACGATCTTCTTGGCTGCAATGATCTCATTAACGATCACGCCGATCTCGGCGCGAGCCTGCACGGGATCCATGAGTCCCAATTGGGCGACGTCGATCACCTCAATAAGGGCAGCGAAAACCTGGCTCTTGAGCGCATAGTACTCTTCGGTCCTGACACTGGCCTGTGGGCGCGCAGGGATTACGGGAGCGGGTTGCGCCACCACCGGTGCCAGGATTATGGATTGGCCGGCTTGCGGAGCCGGGGCGAGGAAGGGAGCGGTGGGCTTCTGCGCTGTCTCGTGGATGAAGCTTCTTTTGCCGAACATAATCGGGCCTTTCCTCGTCACTCCGTGACCCGATCCCGGGCCGTTACCGGTTCCCATTGGGGACGAATGACATGTGGCCGTCCGGCACGTTCGACACCATTCGGGTCGATGCATTAACCCGCTGCGCTGCTGCGGATTAAGCCCCCCGACGGAAAGGCTGCCGAAACCTTTTTGAAGCCTGAAGCGTTGCAGGAATTCCTTACCGCCGGACAGACCCGGTCGTGGTCGCGTCCGGAGTTGCAATTACGCCAGTTCCGACTGCGACCGTCGGCCGGCACGCGCCGATACAGTTATACGTCTCCTTCTGGTTCCCCCGGTGAACCGTCACGATGTGACTGCCTTGGACGACGTTGATCATCAGGTTTGTGACCTCGTCCCCGTCGCCGTCGAGGACGATCATGTTAGTCGTGCCGAGGGTCTTCCCGGTCAGCACGAGCGTGCGCTCGTCGTTGATGGTGGCGTCGAGCACCGCGGGATTGCCGATCACGATCGTCCGGGCCGGCTCGTTCAGCTTCAGGATCTTGGCGAGATCCAATACTACCTCGACCATTTCCATCTGCCTCGCGACCACCCGAGCCTCGGCCACCCTCCGCACCTGGGTTGCCGCGACATTTGGAATAGAGCGCAGCCGTTTGGATTGTTCGTCGGCGAACGCTGGGTCGGGAGCGACAGCCAGCCTAGCCAAAGCTACGGCGACGACGGCCGACCTTAGAATCGTTCGCATCCATATTCCTCGCCTGCAGACCCACAACCTATGAACGGAGTCTTTTGAGCTTAAGTTCCCAGCTTGGACCATCCGAGGGGAACTCGCCGTGTAATACTAAGGTTCATGGGGCTGTCGGTGAGACCTGGCACTAGTAGCGTGAGAGGATAGCTGACCTTGATCGAGCGGTACTTGGCGCCATCAAGGGTTTCCAAGGTGGTTGCGAGTTGCAGGAGAGATTTTTCGCCGGAGAACTCTGCCTGCATTTGGCTCCTGAGAGTGCTCTCTGAGACGTCGGGATTGAGGAGGATCTGGCGGGATCCCAGATCCGCCAGGTAGGAGATCTCGTTGCGCACAAGCAACCCACGGCCGAACTCGATCACGCCAAGCGAGACGAGGATCAGCAGGGATCCGACGAGCGCGAACTCGATGGCCGCGACCCCGCTTTGGCACCGGTGGAATCTGAAAAATAACTGATGAATCCGTGTCATCTGACCCGCTCCCGATCCGCGTACACTCCATATATTGCCATGGGGATTGCGGCTCCATTCGGGCGGATGGATTAGGCCGGTGCGCCTGCCGTCTTTCGGGCGGCAAAAGCTGCGGTGAAGGCTCATCGGACCTGCACTTGAAGAGTCAGGTCGAAGTCGATCCGCGGGAGGAGCATACCGTTATAGGCCTTCCTCGCCTCCATCCGATAATAGGCAAGCGTCGAGGCCGCTCCGGGGCAGGTGGTGGAGCAGGCGACAGGGGCTGAGAGGTTCTCCGCGCACGCACAAAAGCGCACCGCTGACACTGTGACGGCATTTTCCTCCGCGATTTCCGTTGTTTCTCCCGGCGCGGCAAAGTTGCGCGCGGCGATCTGCTCGAGCGCCTTCTGGACCTTGTCCGGTCCTTGGTCAGCCATTGCGCTTTGGGCAGCGCCGCGCAACACGTGATCGAGAGTCATCCGCTCTGTCACAGCAAGACCGATATCAGCGGTGATGACAAGGCCAGTGAACAGGACTGGAGCGATCAGGGCAAATTCGACGGCGGAGACACCACGCCGATCACGCCAAAGAGCGAGCAGGCGGATCCTCATGCCCTTATTCTTGGGTAACCAATGGTATCGCTTGCCGATCATTATTTGCTCCACCTCATCCAGTTTGTTCAGGTCATCCTAGGGATTCTGTTTAAGCTTTCTGAGCAGGCTCCCGAGGGCGAGCGCCTCCTTGCGGCGCTTGGGTTCCTTGCGGCCAGTGACAGCCTGGGCGATTCCAACAAAAGTTTCTGCGACCGCCGACTTTGGCGAAACCTGGGCGATCATCTGCCCGTTGTTGGCGGCTTTACCGAAGAGGCTCGGCTCGAATGGGATAATCGCCTCAAACTCAAGCTGCAGGGCGTCGGCAAAGTCGCGCGGTTTGATCTCAGGGCGCTTCGGCACACCCACTTGGTTGAGGACGAGTTTCGGCGGAGAGTCGTTGAGCCTGGCTTGTCGGAGAAAGCCGACGAGGTTCTTGGCATTCCGAAGGTTGGCGAGGTCCGGAACCGCCGTGATAACCACCTGATCTGCCAGAATGAGCGACCGTTGGACCCAGGACGTCCAGAGATGGGGCACGTCCAGCACCAGAACGGACACGCTCGAGCGTGCGACATCGATCAGCGCCTCGAAGGGCTCCACACCCAGGTCATAGGTCTGCTCGAGCCGTGCGGGCGCGGCCAGCAGGCTCAAGTGATCGTCATACCGGGTCAGCAGGCGGTCGAGCAGCATTCGATCGAGGCGATTGACGTCCTGGACAACTTCGGCGAGGCCCTGCGCCGGATCGAGGTTGAGGTTGAGGCCACCCGTCCCGAAAGGCAGGTCCATGTCGGCCAAGACTACCTCCGCGCCGAAACGCTGCCCGATTGTCCAGCCAATGTTGTGGGCCATGCTCGAGGATCCGACCCCGCCGCTGGCTCCAACGAAGGCATGGACTTGGCCGAGCGTGCCCGCGCCCCCGTCCGAATAGATCCCGGTGATCGCGGCGATCAGCGCGCGCGGCTCGACCGGCGCGACGACATACTCGCTCACCCCGCGTTTGATAAGCTCGCGGTAGAGCGCGATGTCATTGGAATGACCGACCACCAGAACCTTCGTCCCGGCGTCGCACACCTCGGCGAGTTGGTCGAGCCACGGTGGAAGCGCATCAGCATCCTCCCCGCTCTCGACGATGATCAGGGGCGGCGTCGGTCGGGCCTGAAAGGCCTGCACGGCGGTCGCGATCCCGCCGGCGGTCACACTCACCTGCGCCTTTGCCATGAGTCGGTCCCGGGCAGCCATCTCGAGCGACTGCACGACACCCGGGCTGTCGCAGAAGGCCTCGATGGCGATACGGGGGACCGGCACGGGGTCTGCATGCTGCTCCATCTAGCTTTCCTCCACGACGCTCCTCATCCCGACCGGGTCAACGGATGGTCACGGTCTCGCTGTGCCCGGCGCGGAGAATGCGCACGGATGTGACGCTCTGCGGTTCAACAACCGAGGCCTCGTTTCTGTCCTCGACGGAGCGCAGCGCGAGCGAGAGGGCTCCCGAGGCCTGGGCACCGGTGATAGTCTCCGTTTGCACCTGGTCCAGCTCGAGCGTGGCGGTCTTCCCGACCACGGCGGCCTTGTCAGGCGCTTGGGCGGCGTCATCGACCTTCTGGTCGATCGCCAGCACGCGCACGTTGCGGAGGATCGTGCGGCTCACCGTGTCCTGCCCCTCACGGGAGGCAGTATGGACGACATCGACTCGATCATTGGGCAGGATGAGGCCGCCGGCCGAGCTCTCCGCCGAGATGCGAATCGCAACAGCCCGCATGCCAGCGGTCAGGCCCGCCGCCAGCATCGAGGTTTCCTCTTTAGCCAGTTTCTCGTTGCGGATCGGGTCGCCTGCGACGAAGCGGTCACGCACCACCAAGCCGCCCAAAGTCTCAACCGCGTCCGGTCGTGTTGCACGGGTGATGAAGCCAGAGTTCAGCGCCGCCTCCGGCCAGGGCTGCCAGCGCAGGCTCTCTGGTCCGAGCTTCTGGCCCTGGGCGAGGTCAAGGGATGCGACAAGGACGTCGGTGGTCGGTGCCGGCAAGGTCTCTACGACTGCGGCGACTGGCTGGGTTTCGGGCTGCATTGCCAGGGCGAGCCATGCCGCCACGCCGCCGGCGCCCAGCGCTCCGATGAGGATAAGAATTCGCAGCATCAGTTCAGGTCTCCCTTAAGATCCGAAGACCGCCAACCAGGCGGTATGAGGAAAGACGGACAGCGCGGCCAAGGCCATAGCGGCACCGTACGGCACGCCAGTTCGTGGGTGGTGAAGCCGGGTGATCCAAGCCGTGTCGCGCCAGCGGGGCGGCAGGTTGAGCCGGCGGAAGCCCAGCAGGGCCGCCGTTAGGGCACTGCCGAACAGCGCCGTGTAGAGGATGTAGTCGGACGTGTGCTCGGTGCCGAGCCAGAGCGCAGTCACCGCAGCGAGCTTGGCATCGCCGCCGCCGATCCAGCCCATTGTGAAAAACAGGAAGGCTCCGGCGAGGATGATGAGTGCCACGGCGACACTACAGCCGATCTCCGCGAGGCCGAGCCCTCCCGCCGGGGCGAGCACCGCATAGGCAAGCAGTAGGGCGAGGACGAGGCCGTTGTGGATCTTCATGGTCAGGAGATCCATCACGCCCGCCCTGATCATGGCAGCTGTGAAACAGAGGCTGGCGGCAAGCGCCGCGAGAATAGATACTGTCATGCAGGTCAGCTCAATCGAAACCATCTGGATGCGTGTCATCTGCGCCCTCCGGAATCGCTGCGCCATTCGACCAGATGCATTAACCCATCGCCTGTCGGGCTCCGAGAAGCGTATGGCAAAGGGTTACCCCTCCTGCCCGAATGGATTTGACCTGCACGCTGGACGATGTTGACCTCCATCAATGCCGCCTACGCGGCGCACCAGAAAGCGATCGCAATGCCTGACGCCATCCCCAACGCCTCGCCGATCCAGATCCTCTTCGCTGAGGATTCAGAGCACCTGCGGGAGTACATGAGCCAACAACTGCGGGCCTGCGGCTATGCCGTCATCGGCGTCCCGTCGGGCGATGACGCGCTCACGGTCCTGCTCGGAGGTGCCGCCTCTGATCTGCTTCTCACCGATATCAACATGCCAGGTAGCCTCAACGGATGGGCCCTTGCCCGACAGTGTCGCGATCTGCGTCCGGGGCTTCTGGTGATCTATGCGAGCAGCGAACGGGCGGTGCGGGAGGAGCAGGTGCCGAACAGTTGCTTCCTGCCGAAGCCGTATCAGTTTCCAGCCCTCCTGGCGTTGGTCCAACAGGTCGTGACCGACCAGTGGAGCACCCGCCCGTCTGCTGCCGCGGAAGTGGCAGAGGTCCGTCAGGTCCCGGTCGCTCCCTCCTCCGGTTGAAGATGACGGCCCCCGATCGCTGCGGCCGCGGCGCGGCTGTTCACCCCCAAATTCTTGAACAGGGCCGCCATGTGAACCTTCACGGTGCCGTCGCTGAGATTGAGCATCCGCGCGATCTCCTTATTCGACTTGCCCCGGACTAGGAGTTCGAGCACCTGCCGTTGCCGCGGCGTGAGGAGGCTGATATCGCCGTCCTTGCGCTCCGCGCGGTCCTGCAACACGAATCGAGCCGCAGGATCGGATGGGATCTCGGACGTTGATGGCGGAATGTAGATGTTGCCCTCAAGGATCGTCCCCAGTGCGCATGCCATCTTGGTCATTGACAGCCCCTTAGCAATGTAGCCGTGGGCGCCAGCATCGAGCGCCATCAGAACATCCTCGCGGCTTGTCGATGCCGAGATCATGACAACGCGGGTTTCGGGAAAGAACTCGCGGACAGTTCGCAGGCTGCCTGGGCTGTCCATCCCGGGCATCTGGAGATCGAACAGCGCCAAGGCCACGTCGTTGCGGGCCGCCAGCAACTCGAGCGCTTCGTCGAACGAACTCGTCTCAATAACCTCCGGAAAGCCGAGGTGCTTAGCGAGAATGGTCCTCAGTCCCGCCCGGAAGAACTCGTCGTCGTCGGCCGTTAGGGCGATACGGGGAGCAGCGTTCATGATCATCCCTTCACTGTTCATCGTTCATTGAGCCAGTCACTTAGGAACGATCGCAATCGTCAGGTTGATGGCCGCGACGGGAACATCCATCTCTCGGGCGATCCGGCGCCGGGCCTCATCCAGGATTGTCTCGATTCGCGTTTCCACGGCCTGCTGTGCCGGCGGCTCCGCCGGATTTAGAGACGCAATATCAAACCGGACGCCGTGTTCCCTGCCGCTCGACCATATCACGCGTGACCACAGGGAAAGGCTCTTGCTCGGAATCTCCAACTCGAACTCCCGCGGAACGTCGATTGGATGTGCAAAAGCGATCCGGGCCCCAGTGCCGGAGAGATCCCGCACGATGCACTCAATCAGTGAGAAGCGGTTGTTGAACACGACTCTTCCTTTCAGAAGGGTGCGCATGCGTGGGCTCGAACGACGCTGCTCTGCCATAGCTAGACCACCCCGGCGGCGCTGGCTTCGATGCGGGCGAGGCCTTTGTTCGCCCGTTCGTCTGCCATCTGAGCCGCAGCCTGCGCCTGCCGGAACTGCAGCGGCACATCTTGGCCGCTCCTACAGGCCTCCTCGAGTTCGCTGCACAGCCGGGAGAGGTCCGGGAAACCGAGCATCGCCGCGTGTGAGACGAGTTGGTGCGCGCGCCGGGCGAGCGCCTGCGGATCCGCCAAGACGTCAGTCTCGCTCCCGAAGGTTTCAGTGATCTCCTTCTTGAGTTTCCACAGGCCGCTTGCGACCCAATCGCGTCCCATGAACTCGCATAACTCGTCGAGCAGGGCATTTACGTCTGGATCCTCGTCAGACAGCGCAGCTTCAGCTGGGGCCGCCGGAGCCTGTCCGGGCTGCTGGTCCGCGCCCGCCCTTTGGAGCCAGACGTTCACCTTCCGGAGCAGCTCCGCCCGCTTAAACGGTTTGCCGACATGGTCGTTCATGCCCGCCTCGCCGAACTCCTTTACCTGCTGCGGCAAGACGTTGGCCGTCATGGCGATGATCGGGATCGCATTGCATGGGTGTGACAATTCCCGGATTTTCTGCGTGGCCGTGATCCCGTCCATAACGGGCATCTGAATGTCCATTAATACGAGGTTATAGAGGGTCGCCTGCACGGCCTGCACAGCCTCGGCACCGTTCTCAGCGGCATCGACGTCATGGCCAGCGGCAACCAGGATCGCGCGGGCGAGATCCCGGTTGTGTTCAAGATCCTCAACCAAGAGAATCCGTCCGGTGACTCCGGTTTGCGGGATCGACGCCGCGTGCTGGCGGGCGATAGCACCATCGTCCGCGCGCGAGAGCGGAACCCAGAACCAGAAGGTTGATCCTTTCCCTTCCTCACTTTCTACCCCGATCTCGCCGCCCATGAGCTGAACTAGCTTCTTCGAGATTGCCAATCCCAAGCCTGTCCCGCCGAACTCGCGGGTGCTCGATTGGTTTACCTGATAGAAGCGCTGGAAAAGGTTCTGGTGCAGGTCGCGTCGGATGCCATCGCCTGTATCGCTGACCGCGAACCGTATCGTGTCGCAACTCTCGGAGGATCGACAGCGGACCTCAAGCCTGACACTGCCGATCCGGGTGAACTTGACCGCGTTGTTGAGCAGGTTAAGCAGAACCTGCCGCAGCCGCGCCTCGTCGCCAATGAGGACCTTGGATAGTTGCGGATCCGTGTCGACCTCCAGGATGAGCCCCTTCCGCTCTGCAAATTCAGCCACGATCGAGATGGTGTTGTCGAGCAGTGCCTTCAGCGAGAATGGACGCGGCTGTAGCGTAATCTGGTTCGCTTCGATCTTGGAGAAGTCGAGGATGTCGTTGACGACGGTCAGGAGCGAGGCACCGGCGAACTGAATCCGCTCGACTATACGGCGTTGCTCTGATCTGAGGTCCTGGTCCATCAGCAGATCGGTGTAGCCGATGATGCCATTGAGCGGGGTCCGAATCTCATGGCTCATCGAAGCCAGGAAATCGGTCTTGGCCCGGCTGGCGGCCTCCGCCCGCCCCCGTGCCTGCCCGAGCTCCGCCTCTGAGCGGGACCGGTGGACAATATACCAGCATGCCGCCGCCGCCGCGGCGAGTACCACCAGTGTGATGGCCCCGGCCAATCCAAGGCCTATCCTCTCGAACCGGGCGACCTGCTGCCGGAAGGCTGCGGAGTAGTGTGCCACATCGCGGGTCTCGGCCTCGACCAACCTCTCGACGACGGTCCGGATCTGATCCATCTGCTGTTGACTGCGCTTGTCGCGGACAATCTCCACGGCGGTGGCCAGTCCGGATTGCCGGGATGCATCAATGGTTCGGGCAAGGACGGAGAGCTCGGTACGGCCGAGTTCTTCAAGGCGTACGGCGTCCGGATGCCGGGGCGTGCCTTCGGTCAGGTCGCGTAGGTCATCGAAAAGTGCTGGGAGCCGTCGGGCCGCGGTCTCGTAGGGGCCGAGGAACTCGGGGTCACCGGTTAGGGCGAACCCTCGCTCACCCGCGATGGCATCCTGAAGCGTGGAGAAGATATTGCGGAGATTCGCCCGCGTTTCGACAGACTGGTCCAGCCGCTCTCGGAACTCGGTCATGCGCTCGGCTTCGGAGAGGATCTGAATGAATTGGGCGGCGAGAACCCCGAGCATCAGTAGAGCGACGAGCACCACCAGTACGAGGGCCTTGGAGGTTCGGGCCGGAGCGAGTGGTGACAGTTCAGTCATGCGC
The DNA here is from genome assembly GCF_025460875.1 of Microvirga yunnanensis. Classification (NCBI taxonomy): domain Bacteria; kingdom Pseudomonadati; phylum Pseudomonadota; class Alphaproteobacteria; order Hyphomicrobiales; family Methylobacteriaceae; genus Microvirga; species Microvirga yunnanensis. The sequence goes on along the minus strand of NZ_JAMXFI010000030.1, from coordinate 61,531 downwards.
GTTTGCCGCTCATGTTATCCGAGCGGCGCGACGACGGTGAGCCGCCACTTGCGCCAAGCTTGGTTTGCGACGCCTTCGCTTGGCCAAGTGTCCGTGACTCTGACTGCGGCCTTCGCCCCCTCTGGTTTGGAGGGCGTGCCGTGGCAGCTCGAAGTGTGAAAACGACGACGCATAAGGGCTCCTCCCCAAATTGGGCTCGACAGTCAGTATCTACTCCTTTGTGGCTACCTCTTGCGGCTTAACTGTTGTTCGCTTGGAAAGTTCCTATTCAATAGGATTAACGACGGAGACTGGGATTAATATTCCCGTTGCCACCTCATGAAAAAGGCCGCTGTTGGCAGCGGCCTGGTCACTCAAGTCGGGCCAGCACAGCAATGGCCGGCCAGGAGCTTTCTCCGGGGTTAGCCAGGCAGCTTTTCGACAATCGTGTTGAAGGTGCCGGACAGGTTAGTGCCGACGTTGCCAGCGGCGGTGACAATCGCAACAGCGATGAGGCCGGCAATGAGGCCGTATTCGATCGCAGTGGCGCCGGACTGGTCTTTGCGGAAGCGGGCGAGAAGCTTGGTCATTTCTGTCATCCTCCAGAGGCCGAACCGTTCGTCCTCGTTGATGACGCCTATTTACGTGTGCCCGGCTCGGCCAGCCATTCGGGCTGATGGGTTAAGGCATTGCAGGCGACCAGAGCGGCCGCGCCTTAAGGCATCCGGCCATCGGTCGTTACGATCGGTGCCCGTCACTCGACGATCTTGATTGATCGGTCCGTCACGATCGCCCGCGCCCCCTTGGCTATGCAGTCCGATCGGACATCGGAGTTGCCGGTGAATGTCACGGTGCTGCCGATGATCTGCGTGCATCCCCCCGTGGAACCGCTGCGGCCGGAATATTCCACCCCCGACGCGGGGAAGTAGATTGCCCCGTCGAAGGTCGAGCCAGACGCGCCGTTGACCTGGTGCGTGATCCCACTGCTGCCGCGGGAGCCGAAGAGCGGAGGACAGTGGCTCAGCGGCGATCAGTTAGCCAATTTGTTGATAGTCTGGAACAGGTACTTCCATTTCCTGCCGCCCGCACATAAGTCCCGCCGACGTGCCATGAGCCCGAGCGAGGTCCCTGGTACGGGTGAACCCGCTTCTCAATCTACGGGGCGTAGCGCTGAACCCAGCGGGAGATCGTGGAGCGCACGCACAGGAGGATGATCTCAGCCGGAAAGCGACGGCGCTTGAACAGAGACAACAGGGCGGCTCCTTAGGTGGCCGCCTACCTCTAAACCGCCAAGGTTAATGCAACGGTGGTCCTGTGAGTTTGCTTGGATAGTTTCAGTAATCTGTCTCAGGTTACCTCAGGCTAAGCTAAAGACTTGACTGTGGGGGATAACGCAAAGTTTCTTACGGTTAAGATATAGGCAAATACCTACAGCAAGTGCGACAATAGTCCGCTTGACGATTATTATTCCTTGAAATAGCTGAGGGACCGCACCGCGATGGGCTAATCCGGCGGTGCTGATTTGAGGTGGGGCAGCACAACATGGCGTATTTCAGTGTCTCGAACAGTTTCGGGCAAGGCTTCAACATGTCCGCGACCGGGGACTCCGGCTTCAGCTTCGTCCAATCTGACCCAAGTATCACAGAAGAACTGATATACGATCAGAGCGGTCAAGCTATTTGGAATGTGTACGGAAGTCCTTGGATTGACTCATACGGGGTCAATTATTGGTCAGACAGTACGAACTACATCATATACGACGCTTTGTTTTTCAAAAATGGCGAAGCCGTTGTAACGATGGGTGGCGTAAATCTCCACACCACCGCGTCCGATCTTCAGAGCGGATCGTGGCTTGTGCGCCTGAACGCCCAAAGCGACGAGTTCCACGGCAATGATTATAATGACGTTATTCGTGGAGGCTTTGGTGACGATCTGACCATGGGCTACGGAGGCAATGACATTCTCTTCGGAGATGAAGGGAATGATACCCTCGGCGGCGGAGCAGGAAATGACGTAATTAACGGCGGTGATGGGTACGACACTGCGAGTTTCGGTGGCTTCAGCACCAACTACACCTTTTCGCTAAACTATGATGGCTCCGTCACAGTCACGGACCTGACGGGTGGATGGGGCACTGACATCATATCGGGTGTTGAGGCGTTCTACTTCGACAATGGGACGTTCAGCCTTTCTAGCTTGCTGCCAGCTAACCCTCCCCCGCCTCCAACGCCCGAAGAGGTCTATTCTGGCAACGATACCTTGTACGGAACCTCGGGCAGCAACACCCTCAAGGGCTATGACGGCAACGACAAGCTCTATGGACAGGGTGGTAACGACTACCTGTTCGGAGGCAACGGGAACGATGCCCTTTACGGCGGGACCGGCAAGGATGCGTTTGTGTTCAACACCAAGGCAAACAAATACACGAACAAGGATGCGATCAAGGACTTCAAGGTCGTCGATGACACTGTCCGCCTGGACAATGCCGTGTTCACAAAGGTCGGTGCGAACGGCACCCTCAAGTCATCTGCCTTCTGGACCAACACCACCGGCAAGGCACACGACAAGGATGACCGGATCATCTACGACAAGGACAGCGGCGTTCTGTACTATGATGCTGACGGCTCTGGAAAAGGTGCAGCGGTAGCCTTTTCAACGATCTCAAAGAACCTTGCGATGACTAACAAGGACTTCTACGTCATATAGGCGCCGGAACCGGACCTTAAACCTTAGCCGTTCTATGCAAGGGCCACCGGGCATGTTGCGTAGCAGCCCGATGCAGTGCGCTCAGGCACCGCATGCCCCAGCCGAGGAGCAGTCGCCTCCCCGGCTGGGGCGTTTCGTTTTGGGGAGCGGCCCATGAGCATTTTTCACGGCGTTGTCGCAAATTCTGGGTACCGACAGAACGATGCAAGAGTGGCTTGTAACCGCTTATCCGGCGAGCCGCTCGAACTGCTCAGCGAGGGACGGTTGAGACTTGCAGGCATACTTTGCCCGTCCTTTGCGCATCATGTGAACCATCTCGATGCCGCTCAACACGACGCGAGCGCTGTCGATTGACTTGAATCCAAGCATCGGGCGTACACGGCGTTTGATGGCCCGATGGTCCTGCTTGATGTGATTATTCAGGTATCGACTCTGCCGGATCCGAATTGACTCGAGCTGCCGTCGATGACAATCCGCTCGGACCGACCATGTCGCTTAAGGGCCTTGCGGAAGAACGGCTTGGCGGCCGTGAGGTTGCGGCGCTCGCTGAACCAGAACCCAACCTTATCGCTGATGCTGTCGACCGCGCGATAGAGATACATCCAACGCCCGCGGACTTTGATGTACGTCTCGTCCATGTGCCACCTCCCGGCGACGGCTCTCTTGCGCCGATTGAACAGCTCGAGCAGTTCGGGCGAGTAGCGCACAGTCCATCTGTGAATGGTCGCGTGCTCGACCGAGATGCCACGCTCGGCCATCATCTCTTCCAAGTTCCGGAGGCTCAGGCCGTAAGCGAGATACCACCGAACACACCGCAGGATAACCGAGCGGTCGGAATGGCGGCCTTTGAACATTATAGACCTCCGGAGTTGGTCGGAGACATCGACCGAACTGAGTTATGGGTTCGCGACAGTTCCGGCTCTGAGCGGGTCCGCCAGTTGATTAAACCGGCTACATCGACAAGCGCGGACGCGACCACGTCCCGCTAGTGTCCGCTGTTCGCGGCTACAGCCACTTGCTCAAAGACGAGGCGCGGCGAGCTCCTCGGAGCGCGGCCGCCAGCCGCGTCTTCTACGCAAGAGCCCGCGAGATCGAACTGCGCGGCGCTGAGCACGAGAGCCAGCTTATGCAGGTCGATGAGGCGCTCGCGGTCGTCGATAGGATCCTGGGCACCTTGAAGGCCGGCATGGCCAGTGTCCCCGCGCGGATCGCAAAAGACGTTGGGCTCCGACAATGCGGAACCTTTCAGCCAAGCTTCGTTTTAGGCCGTCTCGCACCCGTTCGACATAGATAGTCGCGCCCAATTGACGCAAATGCGATAAACATAGGAAAAAGTGGGCGTAGTTCCACAATCGTTGTGGTATCTGGAAGATAGTCCTGACACCTCTTCCTCAAGGTAGAGTATCGCATTTAGCAGCATGATTCGTGGAAAGCTGCTGGATCATTTGTCAGCACAAAAGTCTGTTGAGCCAAATTCGCCAAACGGGGCAATTATGTCTGCTGGGCCAATCAAGATTGGAGATAGAGTTCAGGTAAACTCCGTGAACTCAAGAAACGACACACAGCAGAGTATTGCCGTCTTGGCTGATGGTGGCTGGATCGTGACTTGGGAAGCTGACAATTTCCAAGGCTTCGTCGGGCGCGGAATTTACCAGCGACGCTATGACAAAGACGGCCACGCTCTTTCTGAACTGGATCAGCGGGTCCACATGGCGACTTCCGGGAACCAGACATCCTCCGACGTGGTGGGTCTAGCCGATGGCGGCTGGATTGTGACATGGGCGGCCTGGAATGGTGATGGGACCGGGTACGACATCTATCAGCAGCACTACACGAAGGATGGCCGAACTGTTTACCTGAACGATATGCTGGTCAACAGAATCACTGCTCAGAACCAGCAAATCCCGAAGGTGGAAGCTACCGCTGATGGCGGGTGGGTAGTGAGTTGGGAGGACTACCACACAGGTGCGAGGAACTTTTACGAGCAACGCTATCTGAGGAGTGGTTCTCCTGCCACTTCCGAACAAGTTGTTATGGAACGAGACTCAAGTTTCTACGATATGCCCGGTGGAGGGCAGCTCAGGCTGTACAAACTCAATAACGCTTCCCACACCGGATGGGATATCTACCTGCAACGCTATGATGACCACGGGAGCCTGATTGATCAGACCCCAGTTAGGGTCAATCAATCGACATCAGGTACGCTCCTGAATGAGCGTATGACCTTCCTGCCGAACGGCGGATGGGTTGTCTCTTGGGATGTTTATGGCGTCGGATCAGACGTCCAAGTTTACCAACAAGCGTTTGACAAGAACGGGCTCTCAATTTTCTCTTCTGATCAGCCCGTCACTTCATATAACGACGGTTCCCAAGGCCGCTTCTCTCAGCTCACCGCTCTTGCGGATGGAAGCTGGGTTGTAACCTGGGTCGGCAAGCAAGAAGGGACCTACAGTGAAGTCTTCCAGCAACGCTTTGAGTTCAACGCAGCACCGAAGGAGGTCACGCTTAGCAGTCATACGATTTCTGAGAACTCGCCGGCTCATACATATATCGGAACCGTGTCAGCCATTGATCCGAATTATGGTGAACACCTCACGTATGAACTGATCAACGATGGTGGTGGTCGGTTTAGGATTTCCGGCGACCAGCTCCAGGTTGCGAATGGCGCTCTACTGGACTTTGAGCAAGCTCAAAGCCACCAGATCAAAGTGCGCGTCAAAGACCAAGCAGGCGCAGAGTTCGACCAGGAATTGACCATTGTGGTTCAGGACGTCGACGACCCGCCGCCGCTGGATCCTGACCCTTCTGTTGTGGCGCCTCCCAATCCCCCCGTGGTCACGCCTCTTAATCCGCCCGTGGTGACGCTTCCTGATCCTCCTGTGGAGACGCCTCAACCCTCAGTAACAGTGACAACGGCGGTGAGCGCCACGCTGCCCGAAGGATCGTACAATCTGGTCGCAGGGGGCAGTGGAAACATCTCGCTCATAGGCAATGCACTCAACAACATCATCGTTGGCAATAAGGGCAAGAACACCATCAACGGCAGCGCGGGCGCCGACCAGGTGAACGGTGGGCTCGGCAACGACAACCTGACGGGCGGCTCTGGTAAAGACGCTTTTGTGTTCTCGACCAAGCTTGGGACGTCTAAGACAGACCGCACGGTCAACTTCGATGCCATCAAGGACTTCTCGGTGAAGGACGACAGCCTCTACCTGGAGAATGCCATCTTTAAAAAGCTGGGTTCCGGCTCGCCGACGAAGTCGAAGCTGCTGTCGAGCAAGTTCTTCGCTCTCGACAAGGCTAAGGACAAGGACGATTACGTCATTTACAACAAGAAGACTGGTGTTCTGTCCTACGATATCGATGGCTCAGGCGCAGGGCAGGCTATCGAGTTCGCCCAACTCAAGAAGGGGCTTGCGATGACCTACAAAGATTTCTTCGTCATCTAAGAACCAGGAGTTTCTCAGCTCAAATGCATCAGTTTCTTGAGCCGCTGAGTCAGCTAACTCACGATAAAGGTTAGCCTTCTGGCATATGGGCCAATCGCTTCAGCACCATCTGCTGTGGCGGGCTAACAATGAGGGTTGTGGGAAATCTGGGTTGGTTCGAAAAAAGCAGTGCGTTGATTGCCGACACTCAGATGTCACGTCTGGATCCACCGCAGTGGCACATAACGCAAAAAGCAGTGACTGGTCCATGATATAGCCCCGTGCCGACCAAGGTGCCAGAGGAAGACGAAATATATATTATTATTCTAGAATATATATAATTCTTGTTTCGCTGCTGGGGTTTAGCTCACTGTTCCGGGATTTGTGCCGGGTGTCCGATGCTCGTGCCAGTTCGACTGTGCCGGTTTTATTATTAGGTACTCCCCGGTGCAATCTTCCGGTACACCCAAGCCAGTAATGCAATCAATACCTTAGAGCCGGAAATGCCAGATATACCACCTGTGCCGCCCTAATGAGGTTCATCGGAAGCCTGAAATTATCACCCCTCAAATGCGTATCCTGAATGTTAGCAGCAAACCAGCGTGGCAATTTTCGAACACCCGTTTCGATGCTCGTCGGCATATGTCATTTTTGGTATTTTGAAGGGACAACGAAAATCGTCCCGATTTTCGGCGTACAACTGGGCGCGATTTTCCAACCACAAGAAAATGGTTTCGATTTTCTCATAGAAAAATCCAGCGCTGCGTGCTGGGGCCCATCAGATGGCCGAGCCGCCCACACCTCAATTTTTCTCGCGGCACTATTATGATCTGGCCATGCTCCTCAACACTAACGAGGGTAAAGCCGCCGCAACTGATTTTGTGCTTCTAGAACATGTATCAAAGCACAAGTTCATTTTCTTTCAGTCAGGCTGGGCAAGCTACGACACCGCGCAACCGGGCACCTTGCAGCTCATGCCAGCCGAGTGCGGATCAAGGATCTACCCGCCGACTATCGCTACATGGCCCCACTGCTGTTCGACGAAGTCCTCGCCCGGATCAGGAAGCTGCAGGATGTCATCAACGCATCGCTGTCCATCAATGGCTAACGCGGGCGCGCCGGAATCATACCGCATTAAGACCAAACCGCGGGATGGCCCCCTTTACCCCACCGGGAAAAGTCTTGAGAAGGTCGCCTCTGACTGTTCATCGGAGGCAATAAAGCGGCATTGCCGTGTCCGGAGATTGGATGGGGTCGTCCAGGTCTGTTGCGATGATGGCTCGGTGATCTCAGGTATAGCTCTCACACTTGGCGGCTGATCCCAGATCAACAGGTTGATGACCAGTTCCATGTTCTGGGTGGAAGATCTGACGCCACGATTGTCCCGGACATAGAGCAGCTTCCCAGGCCGTTGAATTGGCAGGCGGGTCAATCTTGCTGCGGTTTCTGCCAGCCTCACCAAGCGGCGGGATGGAGGCGCCGTTTCCAGCGCTCGCTGCGCGGAAGTTTAGCGGCGGCTTGATGCCTGGTCCGTTTGGCAGGTATCGCTTTCGATGATGTCACGATATCCGAAGCGGCGATCAGGCCACCCGCTTCAGGATTAGGGATCAGCTGTCCCCCGGTTTGTGGTGCCTCCACTGGCTCGGCAATGTCAGAGGGCTTCGTTCGCCGCACCCGTGCGTTCACCTTCCGACTTTCCATGTCCTGGAGCTGAGTTGCCTGGACAAGAGTTGCGTTCTCCTCGGCAGGAGAAATCACGCCGGTCTGAGGCCTAGCCTCTGCAATCGGTGACGCATGGAATGAGCCTTCGCCCGCTTCCCCCTCGGCGGCTGCGTGCAGATCGAGTTCGATCTGCACCCTGCCAGCCTTTGGCCTGGAGGACCGCTTGCGACGCACAGGCTCAACTGGCTCAAGATTGCTGGGAAAAGACTCGACGACGCTCGGCAGAATACGAGGGCCCGCCAGAGGTCCAACGACCGTTGGAGGTTCTGTCTTCTGGATCGAGGCTGAGGGCTCATCCGGCGGCAGGGCGAACAGGCGCCGCGGCGGAAGGTGGTGACGCGGATCTGAAAGGCGGGATTTCTTGATTTCGACAGAAAAAGACTTTTGATGACGCTTCATCTGATCAATGACTTTGGGCTGGAAATCACGTTGACGGATGTGCTGGAACGACGAATGGCAGCAAAGCCTTACCTGACAGTGTCAATCTGACCTCGCTGCAACCTTTGAGCATATCCGGAAATCTATGGCACCTTGCCCGCCCTGGCAAAGAGAAGCGTCCTGTGCGTAGCAGAGGCGCTTCCCTCCCAGGGAAAAGCGGCCCCCCAGCCGTTCCTTCAAGGATGCGACCAATATGTCTGATGTCCAGCGCTTTGGCTGTATCGCAACGAGCACAGGTGCCGAACAATGTGGCCTTAGAGCGCGGCCAGCAGCAGGCTGAGGCCGATCAGGGCGGCAAAGGAAGCGACAAACCGCGCAGCGGCTTGTGTGAATGTCGGGGCATGTGTCGGAGCAAAGACAGGCGCTGCAACCTCTGTCGGCGGCATGATGAAGACCTCGATGAACTCGGCAGGTTCTGGAAAATGGTGGAGGGGGCGATCCAATCGTGTCGCTCGGCGACGCTATGTGTCCGATTTCGGCGCTGATGTCTGTAGCCGGCAGGTCACAGGGCGGGTCTTGATGCTCCTGATCCACCGGCCTTTGAGAGCAGCATTGCCGTTGGCTCAGGATGACGTACATTCAAGCTGTGCGTCATTCCCTTGGCACACTAGCGCCCCGGTTGCGGTTTCAGACAGCGCCTTGGCCGGGGCGCTTCTCTCTCAGTCACCCTGAGACGCGGTGCCTCGGTTGTTGGTCTTCACGGCGGATTGGCCGAGCCAGGTGCACAGCTCCTCCAAGGACGGGAAACTGTGCTCAATTTCCCGGAATGGTGCGGGCCGCTCGGTCTTGGGCAGTTCCTCTAGCAGCTCGGCGGTCCAGGTGTAAGGCTGGCGCAGGCCGCTCCTGACCACGCTGGCCACGATGGTGTCGCCGAGGAGAAGGTCATAGGCGCCAGGCGCCAGCTGGATCAGGCTGTAGGTCATTGCGGGATCCCATCAGAGGCCAACTGGTGATCGATCCACTCACGGGCCTTGGCCAGGACCGTCTCCCGCTCCGGGGCCATCATCAGGGTGGGCTGCCGGTCGGGCCATTCCACGAGAGCCATCCAGTCCAGGCCGCTCGAGCAGAGGCGGATGCGATAGCCCTGATGGTCGACGAGATTGACATCCTGAGAGGGAGAGGGATCGGTCATCATGAGACGGGTCGGTTCGGGTGTGCAGGATTGAGGTCTGTAATGGGCAACACGCCCTTGCTGGGCTGGCTTGATATGTGGTGGGCCTGGAGGGACTTGAACCCCCAACCAGACCGTTATGAGCGGCCGGCTCTAACCATTGAGCTACAGGCCCACACAGGCCGATGATGCCGCATCGGCAGGACTTTGGCTGTATCGTGCGGGTCACAGCAGGCCAGCCGAGGGCGTGTTGTGTCTTATGCCATCACTGCTCAGGAAGCTGCGATAGGCCGGATTGTCGCTCTCGTCCCAGTACGGGTAGCCCAGCTCATCCAGACTGTGTTTAAGCTGCGCCCGCTCTGCGGCTGGAACCTGGATGCCGGCCAGCACCCGTCCGTAGTCAGCGCCATGGTTGCGGTAGTGGAACAGGGAGATGTTCCAGCTGCCGGACAGCCCGTTGAGGAACTTGAGCAGCGCACCGGGCCGCTCCGGGAACTGGAAGCGGAAGACCAGCTCATCCTCAAGGCCAGGGGTGCTCCCGCCGACCATGTAGCGCACATGCAGTTTGGCCATCTCGTTGTCGCTCATGTCGAGCACGGGATAGCCCTGCTCCCGCAGCATGCTGATGATCTGGTGCTTCTCGGGATCACCCTCCGAGAGCTGGACACCGACAAAGATCTGCGCCGCCTGGGGATCCGAATAGCGGTAGTTGAACTCGGTGATCGAGCGCTTGCCGAGCAGCTGAATGAAGCGGCGGTAGCTGCCGGGCTGCTCCGGGATCGTGACCGCCAGCAAGGCCTCGCGGTGCTCGCCGATCTCGGCGCGCTCGGCGATGTGGCGGAGCCGGTCGAAGTTCATGTTGGCGCCGCTGTTGATCGCCACCAGCCCCTGCGGCCGCGCTCCTTCCCGCTCCACATACCGCTTCAGGCCAGCAAGACTGACGGCTCCAGATGGCTCAGCGATGGCGCGCGTGTCCTCGAAGATGTCCTTCACGGCGGCGCAGATTTCGTCCGTGCTGACGGTGATCACCTCGTCGAGCAGTTCGCGGCACAGGCGAAACGTTTCCTCACCCGCTTGGCGCACGGCGACACCATCGGCAAACAGCCCAACCTGGTTCAGGATGATGCGCTCACCGGCGGCAAGGGCGCCGGCCATGCTGGCGGCATCCTCTGGCTCAACCCCGATCACCTTCACCTCGGGGCGCAGGAACTTGGTATAGACGGCAACGCCCGCCGCCAGTCCCCCTCCCCCGATCGGCACGAACACCGCCTCGAGCGGATCGGGATGCTGGCGCAGGATCTCCATGCCGACGGTCCCCTGCCCAGCGATGACATCGGGATCGTCATAGGGGTGAACGAAGGTCAGGCCTTTCTCCGTCTCGAGCTGACGCGCATGGATATAAGCCTCGTCGAAGCTCTCGCCGTGGAGCACCACGCGACCGCCCTGCCCTTTCACCGCCTGCACTTTGATCGCGGGCGTGGTGCGCGGCATCACGATGGTGGCCTTGGCGCCCAATCTCTGAGCCGCGAGAGCAACACCCTGGGCATGGTTGCCGGCCGAGGCGCAGATCACGCCGCGCTCAAGCGCCTCCCGCGGCAGGCCCGCCATTTTGGTGTAGGCTCCACGGAGTTTGAACGAAAATACTGGCTGAAGATCCTCGCGCTTGAGCCGAACAGGGCATTTCAGGCGCTGCGACAGGCGCGGCATGGGATCGAGTGGGCTCTCAATCGCCACATCATAGACCCGAGCTGTCAAGATCTTCCGGATGTAGCCTTGCACGGGAGAAACACCTTCCTGCTTGATCGATGCAGCGCAAGTGCTCCCTTACGCTCCTGGTACGCTCCCGGCAATTCAGGCCATGAGAATGACAAACCTACTGTGCCTGTACCGGTCGGGGCACCACGTTGTGGAGCGTCTGGTCCGCATGGTCGAAGAACTTGCGGATGTTGCGGGCGGCCTGACGGACGCGCTGCTCGTTTTCCACAAGGGCAATGCGCACGTAGTCGTCGCCGTGCTCGCCGAAGCCGATCCCGGGGGCCACCGCCACGTCGGCCTTCTCCACCAGGAGCTTGGAGAATTCCAGGCTGCCTATCGAGCGGAATTTCTCGGGGATCTGCACCCAGGCGAACATGGAAGCGGTAGGCACCGGCACGGGCCAGCCCGCCTTCGCGAAGGACTCGACCATCACGTCCCGGCGGCGCTTGTAGGTCGCGCGCATCTCGCGGATGCAGTCGTCCGGCCCGTTCAGGGCGGCGGTGGCCGCCACCTGCACCGGCGTGAAAGCGCCGTAATCGAGATGGGATTTCACGCGGGCGAGGGCCGCCAGGAGACGCTCATTGCCCACCGCGAAGCCGATGCGCCAGCCGGCCATGGAGAAGGTCTTGGACATGGAGGTGAACTCCACCGCCACGTCGATGGCACCGGGCACCTGCAGGATCGAGGGCGGCGGGTTCGACTCGTCGAAATACACCTCCGAATAGGCGAGGTCCGACAGCAGGATCAGCTCATGCTTCTTCGCGAAGGCCACGAGGTCCCGGTAGAAGTCGAGGGAGGCCACATAGGCGGTCGGGTTCGACGGATAGCAGACCACGAGCGCCACGGGCTTGGGGATCGAGTGGGCGACGGCGCGCTCCGCTGCGACGAAGAATTCGGGGGTCGGCTCGGCCGGAACCGACCGGATCACGCCGCCGGCCATCAGGAAGCCGAAGGCATGGATCGGATAGCTCGGGTTCGGCACCAGAATCACGTCGCCCGGCTCGGTGATGGCCTGGGCCATGTTGGCGAAGCCCTCCTTGGAGCCGAGCGTCGCCACCACCTGGGTGTCGGGATTGAGCTTCACGCCGAAGCGCCGCTCGTAGTACCCGGCTTGGGCGCGGCACAGGCCGCCGATGCCATTGGAGGCGGAGTAGCGGTCGGTGCGCGGCTTGCCGACGGTTTCGACGAGCTTGTCGATGACGTGCTGGGGAGCCTGAAGGTCCGGATTGCCCATCCCGAGGTCGATGATGTCCGCGCCATTGGCCCGAGCGGCGGCCTTGATGCGGTTGACCTGCTCGAAGACGTAGGGCGGAAGGCGCTTGATCCGGTAAAAATCAGACATGGTTTTTCATTCCATTCGCGATCCGGCCGGCACACGAGGCTCCTTCCGGCTCCGCCTTGAGTGGGGCTCGGATGTGCCGCCATTCACACAGATCCGCAGAAGGGGCGAGGAGCTGAAGGTCAGAGACCGGCAGGGCTCGATGGGCACCTCCATATTAGTCTTGATTAGTCTTGGGATTGCGTCCCATCCGCCTGCCCTTCCGGCGCACGCTGAAGATGCCGAAGCCCGACAGCTTCACGCTCTCCCCTGTCACAAGGGTGACGCTCACCTCCTGAAGAACCTGCTCGACCAGACGCGACGACTCTGCCTGTGAGACGCCGACCTTCTCGTAAACCGCCCGGGTGATGGTCTTGCCCGTCATCATAGCTCTCTGGGCTGGTCTGGTGGTCAAGAAAAAGGCCGCTGTCGCCAGCGACCTGAGTTACAGAGGACACTCCCTCTGAAGGGAACGACGCCGCAGGGTAGAGATGCGTCCTGCCGCAACGAAATTTTCAAAGTAGCCAAAAATTTAAAATGAAATTTCCTAAACCGGCCTATGCGCGTAACGCATGATCAACATGCAGGCTAAGTGAACGTGGGGCCAATAGGCTTAAGCTGGCAATGCAGTTGTCTACGGCGATTTCCGCAGGTTCAGGCTGTTCTACCCAGCAGAGACCTCTCTGAGGACTGATCTGCTGAGGAATGGCAGTTCCCAGTTCTTACCCAGGGTGTTTTCCGGCACTGGGTCCGGCCATGGGCGACCGCGTGTAGACCAGCCGCCTGTGCCAAGGACACCAACTGGATCCCTCCTGCGTCTCTCCTCCGCAGAAGAGTGCTTTGGACTGATCGTCCGAGACGATGAAGCGGCATTGCCGCGCCTGGAGTTTGAACAGGGTAGTTCGGGTTTGTGGTGACGGCTCACTGATCTCAGGCATGGCTCAGACATCTGGTACAGGACCAGAGAGCAACACGATGAGGGCTCAGAAGAGTTCCACACCTGCGGGAGCTATCAACAGCTTGATCAATGGCCGATCGGAATACCGTGATCCCCGCATGGCAAGACAGTTGAGGAGCCTTCCTACGGCAACTGAGCGCACAGGCTGATTATGGCAATCGCCGCCGAAGCCGCCGTGGCCGTCAGCCAAAGTTCGATAGCCTGCGGCCGGTGAGAGACAAGTCGCTTCATCATCTGCTTCTAATAGGGCACAAAACCTTGGGCAGCAAGCTGGCAACTCAGGCTTACGTGACCTCAAAGAATCCGCTTGGCGGCGCTGCGAAGCTGTGGGAGCTTTAAGCTTAAAATATCTTTTCACCAGCAAGAGAGAATCCAAGGGTCCAGAGTGATAAGAAAACTTTCAGCTGCCCAGCTGACATAAAATAACATATGAAATGCGTGTCAGAGACGGGGGTGCACCTGCTCTGCAAGCAATAGACAGAGGGATGATCATGATGATTTGTCGGCGTGAAACATTGGGATCTCTGATTGCCGCGCTATTGTTAGCTGCGGCCTCACCGGTTCTGGCTCAGAGTGCTATTGTCGTGGGTGCCTATCCGGCAAACCCCCCATGGGAGTTTAAGACGCCGAGTGGTGCGTTTGAGGGATTCGAGATCGATGTGGCGACCGAAGCGGCCAAGCGGGTCGGGCGCACGGTCGAGTTCCAGGACCTTGGCTTCCAAGCACTCTTTGCAGCAACGGCGTCTGGGCGCATCGACTTCGCTGTGTCGTCGATCTCGGTCAACAATGATCGCCTGAAGAGCCAATCCTTTACCCAGCCATATTATGACAGCGACGGCACAATCTTAGGCCGCGCTGGCTCGGCGGTGTCCAAGCTCGAAGATCTCAAGGGCAAGACGATTGGCGTCGTTTCGGGGACCACAGGCGAGAAGTGGGCCAAGGAGAACGCCCAACGCTACGGCATCGCGGAGATCAAGAGCTATAACGCCCAGCAGGACCTGATGCTTGATGTGCAGAATGGCCGCGTGGAAGGCGGGGCCGGTGAGCTTGCCGGATTCCAGTACGCGATGACCAAAATGCCTGGCTTGAAGTTACTCGTTCGAATCCCCACGGGCGAGCGCTTCGCGATGATGGCGCAGAAGAATTCGAAGCTGCTGCCGGAGATCAACGAGGCGGTGTCTGCCATGAAGAAAGACGGGACACTGGCCAAGATCCACCAGAAATGGTTTGGCGTTCCACCCACGGAAGGGACCAGCACCGTCACACCGATGCCGATTCCAACCGCGCAGTAAAGAAAAATGCGGGGTGTCCAACACACCCCGCTTCCTCGAGAGGTTTGATAAAGTGTGGTGACCCCCAATGGGTCTGATTGAAACATTTTTTAACGGCGAAATTCTCGTCAGCGCCTTTCCGATACTTCTGCGAGGACTGGCTAATACGCTGTTGCTCGGCAGCGTTGCCATTGTGTGCGGCTGCATCTGGGGGTTGTTGCTCTGCCTCCTGCGGCTTTACGCACCTAAACCCATTCGTCTCCTAGCGATTGGATACATTGACATCTTCCGGGCTGCGCCGATTCTGGTGGTGCTGATCCTGTTGTACTATGCGCTCCCGTTCGTTGGGGTCCGCTTGTCATCCTTTGCCTCGGCCGCCATTGCGCTTTCAGCCGTTCTTGGAGCCTTCACGGCTGAAGTTTGCCGGGCGGGCATTGAAAATGTTCCCCGCGGGCAGTTCGAAGCGGCTGCCAGCTTGGGGCTTAACTTTCGCCTTACCATGTGGAAGGTCATCCTCCCGCAGGCGTTGCGGATGGTCGTCCCGCCGCAGACCAGCAACTGTGTCTCGATTTTCAAGGACACGGCCCTGGCGTCCGTTGTGGCAATGCCTGATCTCCTGAAGCAGGCAACGGACGCGCAGGCGATGATGGCGAATCCGACGCCTCTGATCGGGGCCGCAATCATCTATCTGGCGATGCTTTGGCCCATGGTCCGCCTGGTGTCTCACCTTGAGGAGCGAAGCAAGGCACAACGCGCAGCCCGCTAATCCTATGCGACGTGCGTACGGTCCGCAATTCTGGAGAACTGCTGATGCCCTCGGATGCCTATGAGCTTACCGACCGCAAAACATTCCCGGTCGAAGCCATACGGCGCCTTTTTCCGGCTCTCGAACGCAGTCGCGATTTCATCTTTTTTGACAATGCGGCCGGCGCACAGGTGCCTCAAGGTGTTCTGGATGCTGTGTCCCATCACCTCATTGAGAATAACGTGCAAAGAGGCGGCCGCTACCAGAAAAGCCGTTCGGTCGATCAAGCGATAGCGGAGGCGCGGCAAAGCGTTGGCCTTCTGGTCAATGCAGAGGCTCCTGCCGAAATCTCATTCGGCATGAACGCAACATCGTTCATGCGTCTCGTCAGCCTGGGCATCGGTCAAATGCTGCAGGAACGGGACGAGATCATCGTCACTGACCTCGATCACGACGCAAACATCGCCACATGGCTTGCTCTGGAAAGTTCGGGCGCCCGGATCCTCTGGTGGCGGATGCGCGACGACGGCAGACTCCATGTCGATGATTTGGAGCCGTTGCTCTCAAGCAGAACCAGGCTCGTCGCGTGTACAGTGGCCTCCCACTCCATCGGAACCCTGGTCGATGTGGCGGCCGTTGGCGCCCTTGCTCATGCAGCGGGAGCCGAGGTGTTCCTCGATTGCGTTCATTTCGGGCCGCATGGAGTAATCGATGTCCAAGCCTGGAATTGCGATTACTTGGTCTGTTCAGGGTACAAGAATTTCTCACCTCACATGGGATTCATGTGGGGACGCTACGACAGCCTGAGGCGCCTTCCGACGTTCCGGGAGGACTTCATCCCCGACCTGCCGCCGTTCAAGATTGAGGTTGGCACCTTCGTCTACGAGAATGTGGCGGGCATGAATGCTGCCATATCCTATTTGGAGGAGCTTGGCCGTCGCTGCGGCTCCGCGCAGGGCAGCTCGCGGCGCCAGAACATCATAGCGGCGATGGGAGCTATCCGTGACTACGAGGCGCTACTCTCTCGCGCGATGCTGCAGGTTCTCAGAAGGAACGGTGCAACCGTTTACGGCATTGTGGATGAAGATCATGTGTATAGCCGCGTCCCGACATTCTGTTTCAATCGCGACGGGCTCACGCCACAATCAATCGCGGAAGCCATGGCCTGCGCCGACATTGGGATCAGAGATGGACATATGTATGCGCCACGACTTATGGCGAGGTTGGGTCTTGCCATGGACCGTGGCGCCGTAAGAGCCTCTCTGGTTCACTACAATACCGTTGAAGAGATCCACCGTTTCGGGCAGGTATTGGAAGGTCTCGTCGCAGGTGGCCCTTGAGATCTCTTGGACCGCTCCGGGCTCGATAAGCCAGCTTCCTGCCTCGAGAGGCCGGGTACCGGCATTCCACAATGGACGTCATGATATGTCAGGCTATTTCCTTTATCATTCCATCGGTACCTTTCCGGGCAAGAATCGGGCGATGAGCGAGGCTCTGACACACTTCTCCGAGGAGTGGTCGGCGGAGGATGATGGTCAATGGCCGACGGCGCTCGCCATGCGCCAGACCTTTATCGAGCACTGGGAGCGTTGCATCGGCGCGGCGCCAGGGACACTGACGACTGCCGAGAACGTGACTGCGGCCCTTTTCAGCCTTATCGGCTCGCTTCCGCCATCCTATCTCAAAGGTCGCCGCGTTCTCGTGGCCGCTGACTGCTTTCCGAGCCTGCACTTCCTGCTTGCCAAGCTGGCAGAGCGGTTCGGCTTCCAATTGGCTACCGTTCCTCTGCGGCCTGGAGAAGCTTACGTCCGTGACGAGGACTTAATGGCGCACTGGGACAAGAGTGTCGGCTTGGCTCTGCTCACATGGGTGACCTCGACAACCTCGCACCGATGCGATGTAGCAGCGCTCGCTCAGCATGGGCGCGAGATGGGGAGCCTCGTGGGTGTGGACATCACCCAGGGCGTCGGAATCGCTCCCTTCCAGGTGAGCAATGACATAAGCTTCGTCGTGTCCTCCTCCTTGAAGTGGCTCTGCGGCACATCGGGCGCCGGCATCATCCACGTGAACCCGAGCATTCTCCAGCAGTGCGAGCCGGAGTTCCGCGGCTGGTTCAGCCAGGCTAATCCGTTTTCGTGGGGTTTGGATGACTTTGAGTATGCGCCGGACGCGCGCCGATTCGACCATGGCACCCCTGCGATCCTGGCGAGTGTGGCGTCGCTGCCCGGGTTGCAGTTCGTCGAGAGCACTGGGATCGACACGCTCAGGGCCCACAACCTTAAGCTCGTTCGGCGGATCATTGATCACGCCCAAACATCAGAGTTAACGATCATTTCCCCGCTTGATGACGATCGCCGCGGTGGAAGTTTGATGATCCGGATGGGCGACCACGTCGATGTCCGATCCCTCGTGGGCCAACTGCGAGACCGCAACCTCTTTTGCGACGCGCGCGGCCAGATCATAAGGCTCTCCCCGGGGATCGTAACGACCGAGGCAGACGTCGACCTTATCTGTCAAGGTATTCAGGAACTGTCGGTCTGAAGCCGGCCGCTCCCTTGCGCGATGTTACGCCCCACCCCGGTCACCGCTAATGGTATCCTCACCAGGAAGGGAGTCATGATTCAATGGAAGCCGATAAGGAATCCGCCTTCTCCCAAGTCGATATCAAGACCTTCTGGCAAACGTTATCGGAGCGGGTGACCGGCGTTACGATCGTGACCGCTCGTGACGAGTTCGGACCTGCCGGGTTTCTGGCATTGTCCGCTGCGCACGTGACCGCCAATCCCCCGACTGTACTAGTGTCCGTCGACAAGAAGACGAGCGCACTCGCCACGATTCTGTCGAGTCGGCACTTTGCGGTGAATTACCTGCCCGCGGGGATGGATGCTGTCGCCGATGCATTCAGTGGAAAAGGTGGGCTTTCAGGATCCAACCGCTTCGTTGAAGGTCAGTGGGATACGCTCACCACCGGGGCACCGGTATTTACACAGGCTCTCGGTGCATTCGACTGCGTGGTCGATGATGTCATTCAGCGTGGCGATGTCTCTATCGTAATTGGGATAGCCGTCGCGACGAGGATCGACTCGTCCCGCCCACCACTTGTCTTCTTCCGCGGAAAGTTGCGAAGCGATTTCGAGGTATGAGGCTGACGCTACAGCGCACTTTTCAGGCAGGTATCGTCGAGCAGCGAAAGGGACGGGCGTCCGAGGAGAGCAAGCGTTCGTCGGATCTCCTCTCCTAGGATCGTGAGCGCTCGTTTCGCTCCTGCCTCGCCCCCCGCTGCAAGGCCGTAGAGGGCCGCACGACCGAGAAGAACCGCATCCGCACCAAGGGCAAGGGCCTTGACCACGTCCGTGCCCCGGCGAAACCCGCTGTCGATCAGGATGGTCATGTCCTGTCGAAAGTCCCTTGCAATGGATGGCAGGACTGTCATGGGCGAGACCGTGCCATCGAGTTGGCGTCCGCCATGATTGGTCAAGACAATCCCATCGGCTCCAACGTCGCGCGCTCTCCCTGCATCATCAATGGAGAGAACACCTTTGATGATCAGTTTTCGGGGCCATAGAGATCGGATCCATGCAACGCGCTCCCAGTCCAAATCCGGATCGACCTCATTGCGCGACCATGTCGCTGCATCCGCGAGCTTCCGTTGCCCGGGCGGCAGAAAATCCAGCAGGTTCTGGAAAGGCGGAATGCCTTTCGCCAGAACGTCCATCATCCAGCGGGGATGCCGCAGAATGTCGAGCTTGTTGGCGAAGGTCGGATTGGTGCCCTTTGCATAGTTGCGCCGGTCCCACTCGCGATTGCCGTAGACCGTTGCATCGGTCGTGATCACGAGTGCCTCGCAGCCCGCCGCCAGGGCGCGCGCCACGACCTGTTCCGTGAAGGCCGGCGAGCGGAAGACGTAGATTTGCATCCAGTGCCGCAGGCCGGCAGTCTTGGCGACGCTCTCGATGCGAGCATTGGACACGATGCTCTGCACAAAGGGAACGCCCGCCGACGCAGCGGCGTTTGCAAGGCACAGGTCGCCGTCCCGTGCGAACAGCCCGCAAAATCCCGTCGGCGCAACAACGATCGGCAGCGACGAGCGGCCGCCGAAGATCGACTTGGAGGCGTCGACCGAGCCAGCTCTTACCAGGGTGCGGGGAACGAACTCCAATTGATGAAAGGCCATCCGATTTCTCTTCAGGGTGACCTCGTTCTCGGCGCCTCCCTCCAGATACTCGAACACGAATCCAGGCAGACGTCTCTGGGCCATGTGGCGCAAGTCCTCGACGGACAGAGCCTTCTCGACATTGCGCCCGGAGTAGTAGTGCCTGCCCATGAGCCTTGTCCTCAGACCGACAGAACCTTGCCAGTGTTAAGGATATTGTTTGGATCAAGCGCTCGCTTGATACGCTCCATCACGGCCAGCTCTTCGGGCGTACGGGTGAGGGCGAGATAAGGCTTCTTGAGCAGCCCGATGCCATGTTCGGCGGAGATCGTGCCGCCTGCACGGCCAACGGCCCCGTAAACCAGATCCGCGATTTCGTCATGGGGCTGATGATCGCCCGCCGAAGGGATGTTGGACACGAGATGGAGGTTGCTATCTCCAATATGGCCATAACTCAGGACGATGGCATCGGGCCACCGTGCCTTGAAGGTGGCCTCAATCTCGCGAACGAACTCGCCTGTGACATGACTGGACAGCCCCACATCGAAAGCCGTCAGCGGTCCCATCAGCCGGCTGTATTCGGAGACACTCTCCCGCACTGCCCAGAGGTCCCTTGCATCCCGCTCTGATGCTGCGAGGACCGCGTCGGAGATGAACCCTTCCTCTAGGGCATCAGCCAGAACGCTCTGCAAGAGCTCGGTGTTCTGCTCGGCGTTCAACCCACTGGACTCGATCAGGACATACGCACCGTGAGCTTCGGAGAAGGGACGCCGCAACTCCGCAAGGCCCTTCGTCATGAAGTCGTAGAAGCTCGGCCACATCACTTCAAAAGACGTGAGGGAGGGACCCATGCGGCGGCGCGCCGATCGCATGAGCGCAAGCACTGCATCGAAATCCGGGCAGCCGCAAAAAGCGCTGGTCATGGCCCCTGGCTTTCCCTGAAGACGCAAGACAGCCCGGGTGACAATGCCGAGCGTTCCCTCGGAGCCAATGAAGAACTGCTTGAGATCATATCCGGCATTGTTCTTGAGCATCTTGTTCAAGGATCGAACGATGGTGCCATCCGCCAGAACGACCTCGAGGCCGAGCACGTGCTCCCGCGCCATGCCGAAGCGGATGACCCGATTGCCACCGGCGTTGGTGGCGAGATTGCCGCCGATGGTGCAGGAATCGCGCGCACCGAGATCGAGGCCGAAGAAGAGCCCCGCCTCCTCCGCCGCCGCCTGGATTGTGCCGAGCGGCGTGCCAGCCATCACCGTCATGGTCGCCATGACAGTGTCGATCTCCTCGATCCCGGTCATGCGGTCGAGCGATAGAACGACTCCATCCGCGCGAGGTTGCGCGCCGCCTGCCAGGCCGGTAAGGCCACCTTGTGGAATTACGGGCACCCCGAAGCGGTTGCAGAGTTGCAGTGCCGCAGCAACCTCCTCCGTCCTATTCGGCCGGATCAGCGCGAGCGGCCGCACCGGCGCAAGACCACTCCAATCGGCGTGGAACCGCTCCGGGATATCCGCACCAAAGACAACGGCGCCCGCGAGTTCTGCTTTCAAAGCCAATGCAAATTCTTCATTCATGGCGCTCAACCTTCAAAAGGCCGTAGAGGTAGAATATCCATATGGCATCGGTCCAGCCTGGACCACCCCGATCCCTCAGGATGCCACGAGGGCCAAAACCCGCAGCGGGCTGCCCGATCGCTTCTCAATCTTCGGCGGCGGCGTAATATGGACCGCCCCAGTCGGGGGAAACTGGTCGAGGTTGCACAGGCTTGCCAATCCAAACCGGTTCGCGGCATGCATCAGGGCGTGAGCCGGGAAGGTCGGCTCGAAGGCGAACGCCTGCCCCTGATCAGTGCCAACTGCCTCGACGCTCCAGCCATTCACATTGCGCTGTTCAAGCAGGAACTTGATCGCCCGCGCGCTAGGCCCAGGATAATGAGATCCGTCCTCGAGCATGTTGAGGAAGGCGGCAGGATTTTCGCGCTTCGACCAGTCCGTGCGCATCAGCACCCATGCCCTTTCCGGGTTCGACCGTAAACTTTCTCCCACTCCTCGATGTGCTCGCGCTCCAGAATGAACGATTCATTCTCGGCAATCGCCCTCGAGCAATCAATCACGACCGCTGGGGCGATCAGGCGCTGCACGGGAATTGTGTCGGTGTGCTCGCCGCATGAAAAGTTGTTCCAGTACCAAGCCGCGCCACGCTCATTATTGCGGGAGAACTCATGAATGCGGAACGGATTGGACGGCGCAAACGAAGAGGGAAGCTGAACGATAGGCGCAGATGGACGCAGCGCCTGGGTTAAATCGGCAACGCGAATACTCCCGTTCGCGATGCTGTCCGCCAATTCCGCCAAGAGTCCGCTCTGCATGATCTAGTCCCTTTGCGGCAGCCCTGGAGCACCGGAGGCGAATTGGTCTGAGGCCATCTGGAAGCTGCGGGAGACCGCATCAATGTCGTTAGCGACGACGACCAGTGCATAGCCTTCTTTCGCCCGCTTCGCTGCGGCACTGGCGTCCGGGGTGAAGATCGCACACGGCAGTCCCGCGCTCCGGCATGCCTCGAGTACGGTTCGGCAGGCTTCCTCATGCCGGGGGTCGACCTGCGGAAACGAGCCGAGGGATAATGCAAGGTCGCCGGTCCCGATAAGCACGAAGTCAATGCCCGGCGTTTCGATGATGGCGCGGGCGTTCCGGACGCCGCGCTCGGTTTCGATCATGACACCGACGACCGTACGCGCGTTAGCAACCGTGTAATAGGCGGCAAAATTGTGCTTGAGCGGCCTGATGCCACCGCCTGAGCGCTCGCCATGTGGCGGGAAGCGGGACGCGGCGACCGCTGCCGCCGCCTGTTCTGCCGTCTCAATCAGAGGAACGAGCACGCCCTCAGCACCGGCGTCAAGGGCTTGGCTGAGGGATGCGTGGCTGTGATCGGTTGTGCGAACAAGGACCGGAGATCGAGAACCTACGATCCCGATGGCATGCTCAATCGACAAGCGATCCCATAAGCCATGCTGCGCATCGAGGACTACGACGTCCGGCTGCGCTTCGAGAGAGACTTCCACTAGGCTGGGCGAACCCAGGGAAAACCAGAACGCTCCTACAGGTCCACCCTGCTGCAAGCGCGTGCGCAGATCCGGACCGTTCCGTTCGAACATGTTCGCCTTCCTTATGCTTTTATGGTCCACCTGTCAGGCTCATCGGCGTTAACAGGGCTGTTCCGGTACTTGATGAAAAAGCTCTTTTCCGACTCTGCGATGAAGGCTGCCATGCGGTCGTGAGCGGTAATGGAATCGCGGCGGGTGAAGGCGTCATAGAGTCCTTCCAACCCTTCTATGACGACGGGCTGGACGTTTGGATCGTGCAGAGTTCCGAAGCGAACGTGTTGAACATGATCGACGAAACGCGAGATCGTAGCTGCGAGGCGTTGGTTGCGCACCCCGCTGAGCCATGTCTCCCGGAACGACACGTTCGCCAAGGCGAGTTCGATGACGTCCTGCGAGGCCACAGCGTGCCTTGCTCGGGACAGCGCCTCTTTCAGGTGCACGTGCTCCCGCTCGGCCAAGTCCCTGGCAGCGTTGGCTGCGGCACGGGGCTCGAGCAGTTTGCGTACCTCGAAGATATCGGTGACGTCCTCCAGGGTCAGCTTGGGAAGCGCAAAGCCTCGGGTGGTGCCAACAAGGTATCCCTCATTCATCAATTGGAGGAGAGCCTCGCGAACTGGCATGCGCGACACGCCCATTGCCTCTGCGATGGCAACATCGATCAGCCGCTCCTCAGGCCCAATCTCGCCCCGCTGCAGCTTGCCACGGAGGTCCAAGTAGATCTGCTGACGCAGGCTGTCGGAACGCCCAGCCTGTATCCGGCCCACCGTCATCGCTTCCCTCGCCAAGGCTCGCACTCCATAGAACCGTATTCAATATTCTTTTTCAGAGCTCTGCAATTAAAACCTGTCCCTTCTGACTGCCCAGCTTCAGAGTTCGTGACAATCATCAGCTATCTTATTGAAAACATATCTGTTTTGTAATGGTCGGCAGCTTTGACAGGCCTGCAGGGCCTCACGCCTTCGATCTGCTGCTCAACGGGGAATGGCGCCTGAAGGACGTTTTCTGGATACAAGTCGCGTCATTCCGCTTGACGCGGGGTCAGGAACAGGAACATTTTAAGGTTAAAGCAATTCCGAGCCGCGGGTGCGCGGGGACAGGTTGCCGCGGAGGAGGAGTTGACATGTCCTGGATCTGCGAAATTACCGTCATAGGCGACGAGGCTGCGCATCCCGCGCTCAACAAGTGGCTTGCTGCGGTGGCGTCGGTGCATTGGATCGTGCTGCCGCAATTGCGGTCGCTCGATGTCTACGAGCCAGCGTCTGAGAAGAGCCGCGATCCTTACAACCACCAGGAATCGAATCCGCTTCTCATAGCAATCCTAGAGTTCGAAAGCGACGCCGCGCTGCAACAGGCGATGAATGCTGCGTCGTTCACAGAAGTGCTGGAGGCGCTGCCGGCCGGCTTCGAGGCGACGGTCAGTGCGTTCGAGCGTGTCTTTTACGGGTGGGACGGGAGAGCAACCGCAAGCGTTCTGACCGCTCCTATTTCCTATGTTGTGCGCTACTATAGGCCAGCGGAGGACGAGGCCGCCTTCATCGAAAACTATGTCAGCAGTCACCCGCCAACGCAGGCGAAGCTGCCAAGCATTCGGTCGATCATGTGCTACTTCCCAAGGCCGGATCTGGTTTGCTCCAAATGGCCGAGACTCGATTACCTAATTGGCAACGAAGTCGTATTCGACAGCGTCGATGATTTCAATGGCGCCATGCAATCCCCAGTCCGAGAGGAACTGCGCGAGCATTTCCGAGAGTTTCCTCCGTTCTCGGGACGCAACTCCCACTTCCTTATGCAGCGCCGCCGATTACACGGCTAGCGCTTTGGCAGCGGGGGCAAGAAGGAGCAAGCAGCGGGAATAAGCTCAGCAAACGATGTGTTGCTACGACAATAGATACTTTCTGGGACTCAAGTAAGGTGGAAGCAAACGTCTCCGGGTCAGGTTGTATTTGCGAAAAACATCGATCGGATAAGATCGACTTGCTCCAAGACGTCACCGATAAGAGCAGAGAAGCTGCCATGTAGCTACAATAAACAGCCCAACCGAAGTCACAATGGATCGGGAGGGCCAACAAAGAGGGAAGACATGACATTCGAGATCAAACGCAGAAATCTACTTCAAATGCTGGCTTTCAGTGCGGTCGGTGGACAGTTGATCGCTGGGCCTTCGGCTGCCTGGGCGCAGGTAGCCGATTCCGTCACGATCGGCTGGCCATCCGACGTTCCCTCTTGGGATCCCAACCAGCGGTTCACGCCAGACGCGCAACCTATTTTCAAAATGGTGTTTGATCAGCCTCTCGACCAAAGCCCAACGCTCGAGATCATCCCAAGCTTGATCACCAAATGGGAGCTTGCGCCTGACGGTCTCAGCATGCCAATCGAGATCCGCGATGACGTCGTCTTCCACAATGGCGAGAAGATGACGATGGAGGACTTCCGCTACACCTTCTTCGAGCGGATCAAGGCTGGCCATAAGCTCGACATAGCCAATTCCTGGCGCCACATCGCAGAGATTGAGATCGCATCCCCGACAAAAGGCGTTATCAAGTTCAGCTCTCCTGCTCCGACGGCGCCGCAATGGCTGGCGTTTATGGGCAGCTTCATCGTGCCGAAGAAGTATATGGAGGCGGTTGGTCCTGAAGCCTTCCGCGAAAAGCCGATCGGTACGGGCCCCTACAAGCTTGTCGAGTACCAGCTCAACTCCCGGATAGTCCTCGAGCGCAACGACAATTACTGGGGACCTAAGCCAGCGATCCGCCGCATTACCTTTGACATCATCAAGGACGCGTCCGCCCGCATCGCCGCCATCCAGTCCGGCCAGATCGACCTGACCATCGGCATTCCGGTCCGCGAGGTCGAACGCCTCGGCAAGGACCCCAAGCTGTCCGCCGAGAATCTTCCGATCACCCGCGTGATCCTGATGCAGATCCGCAACGATCTCGCCTTTGCCGACCCCAATGTGCGGCTTGCGGCGCATCACGCCATAGACAAAGCGGCGCTTTCGAAAGCGTTCTACGGTGGAGCCGCGGTACCGCTGTCGGTCGTGGCAACACCCGGCACTCCTGGGTATGTCAAGGACTTCACCTTCGCGTACGACGTCAACAAAGCCAAGGAGTTGCTCGCCAAGTCCGGTTTCTCTTCGGAAAAGCCAGTAAAGCTCAAGCTTGCCGTCACGAACGGGCACTTCCCCAGCGACTATGACATCGCTCGAGCCATCGCGCAGATGTGGAAGAAGGTCGGGATTGATGCCGAGCTGGAGACAATCGAGTACGCCAAGTACTTCGAGCTCAACCGCGGCAACAAGCTTCCTGAAGCGACGCTCTATTCGTGGGATAATGCCACAGGCGATCCGGAGATCTTCGCGGGCTATCTTCTGAATCCGAAGATGCCCTTCTCCGCTTGGAAGGGCCCGGAAATCGGAGAAAAAATTCTGGCTCTGTTCAACGAGCCGGTTTACGAGAAGCGCATCGCTGCCTATCAGGCGATTAACAAGGAAGCCGTGGCAACCGGCTCAGCCATGCCGCTGCTGCAGAGCGTGCAGACCATCGTTCGCAAGAAGAACCTCTCGTTTACGAAATATGGGAACGGTTGGATTCTCGGCAACACAATGAAGTGGTCATAGCCTGATCGACCTGACTGTTCGATCATCACTTCCGCAGAGCCCGGCGACGCTTCGTCGGGCGCTCGGCCCACGGCTCCTAAGAAAAGGGACGTCCCATGCTGCCGACCATCGCCAAGTTGCTGGGGAAGCGGCTGCTCATTACGATACCGATTCTGCTTGTCGTCTCCGCGCTGCTCTTCATGATCCTCCGCATCCTGCCGGTCGATCCGGCCGCGATGTCATTACCTCCAAATGCAACGCTCGATGAAATCGACGCCAAGCGGCGCGAGATGGGTTTGGATCTTCCGCTTTTCCAGCAATACGTCATCTGGCTCTCGCAGGTCCTGCATGGTGATTTTGGGAGCTCGATCCATTTTCGCAAGGATGTTTCCACCCTCATCAAGGATACACTGCCGTCCACCATCGAGCTGGCGCTTCTCGCAATGATCGTTGCGTCCGTGATCGGCATCTCAGGTGGCCTCTTGATGTTTCATAGGCGCGCAACCCACTCGGAAACTGCCCTCGACTTCGGCTCGATTGTGCTTCTTTCGCTGCCGGAGTTTCTCTGGAGTTTGTTCCTGATCTTGCTCTTCGGCGTCGCCTTTGAGCTCCTGCCCTTCACGGGCCGCTTAAGTCCCGGCTTCGACAGGCCGATGGTCACTGGGTTCCTGCTCTTCGATTCACTGATCACCGGACAGTTTGCGGTGTTCTGGGATGCTCTGAAGCACATGATCCTGCCGTGCTTCGCCCTCGGCATTTCCTTTTCTCCTTCAATCATGCGGGTGCTGAGGTCGAGTCTTCTCGACGTCTACCAGGACGATTACATCCAGCAGGCGCGCCTGCGCGGTTTGTCGGAGCGGCGCATCCTCATCCGCCACGCGCTCAAGAACGCCATCCTGCCCACCTTGAGCCTCATGGGCGTGCAGTTCGGATTCCTGTTCGGTGGAACGCTCCTCGTAGAGGTGATTTACTCCTATCCCGGCATGGGGAACCTGATGGTCGACGCGATCCGCAACGCGGATCTTCCCATTATCCAGACGGTCGGCCTCACCTATTGCATTGTTGTGCTGATCATCAGCATCGCGGTGGACAGCTTGTACCTGATCCTGAATCCCAAGCTGAGAGTGCGCTGACCATGAGAGCAACGCCTGCCTGGTTGAAGTCCGGCCGCGTCGTCCTTGGACTGACGATTATCCTCTTCATCGTCTTGTGCGCCATTTTCGCGCCCTACCTGGCTCCGAACGATCCCTCGGAGCAGAACCTCATCGCAATGCTGCTCCCGCCAGCTTGGGCAGAGGGGGGTGACCCGATGTTCCCGCTAGGGACCGATAGCCTTGGCCGTTGTGTTCTCTCCCGGATGATCTTTGGCGCTCGCATCGCTCTCACCGTGGCAGTGGTCGCCTCCCTCGGAGCCATGAGCCTCGGGGCAATCCTCGCCCATGTGGCCGGCTACTTCGG
This sequence comes from Microvirga yunnanensis, assembly GCF_025460875.1. Classification (NCBI taxonomy): domain Bacteria; kingdom Pseudomonadati; phylum Pseudomonadota; class Alphaproteobacteria; order Hyphomicrobiales; family Methylobacteriaceae; genus Microvirga; species Microvirga yunnanensis. Next base: position 33,791 of record NZ_JAMXFI010000030.1, on the reverse strand, counting down.
TGACTGGATTGACTGGTTCATCGGGCGGGTCGTCGACGTATGGCTGTCGTTTCCGCCAGTCATCCTCTCTCTCATCCTGATGGTCGGCCTCGGCACCGGCCTGCAGAATGTCATCCTGGCTATTGTCCTCGTCGACTGGACCCGCTTCTGCAGAGTTCTGCGAAGCGAGGTCCTCGTGGTCACGCGCAAAGACTATGTCGCCGCAGCCCGCCTCCTCGGGTTCTCGCACTGGCGCACCGTCACACGCGAGATCGTGCCTGCGACGCTGCCTCTCCTGATTACCCTCATGAGCCTTGAGATGGGTGTAGCGGTGATCGTGGAAGCCATCCTGTCGTTCGTAGGGATGAGCGTGGGGTCGGAGATCCCTACCTGGGGTCAGATGATCGCTGATGCACGCCAGAACATCTACCAGGCGCCGTGGAATCTGGTTTGCCCAATCCTCGCCATCTTCATCACGGTGTTCGGCTTTAATGTTCTGGGCGACGGGCTTCGGAGGACGCTCGACACCCGCCTGAGTCAAACGGAGCGCGCATGACCACGAGCCTTCTCGCAGCCCGTAACCTGTCCGTTGGCGCCATGACAGGCAATGGCTCCTTTCCGGTCATTTCGGACCTAAGTTTCGATCTGCACCCGGGAAAGGTGCTGGGGCTCGTCGGCGAATCCGGCGCCGGCAAGTCCATGATCGGGCGAACCATCGCCCAGTACCTTCCACGTGGCTTCTCCGTTACGAGTGGAAGCTTAGATTTCGCAGGGCAGGACTTGGTGAGGATGCAGCCCGACCAGCGTCGCAGCCTGCTCGGACGCGACATTGCCTTCATCCCCCAGGAGCCGCTGTCCGCCCTGAACCCGGTCCTGACCGTCGGCCAGCAAATGCGGGAGCACCTCGGCCGGATCGGACACACGTCCCCTGGCCAGTGGCGGACGCATGCTGTGGAAGCATTCGAGTCGGTTCACCTTCCCCACGGAGCGGAGCTTCTCGACAAGTACCCGCACCAACTCTCCGGCGGCATGTGCCAGCGCGTCCTGATCGCAATGGCATTTGCCAGCCGCCCTCGCCTGCTCGTCGCCGACGAACCGACGACCGCGCTCGACGTGACGATCCAAGCGCGCATCGTCAAGCTCATCGCCGGGATGCAACGACGCGACGGGACTTCCGTGATCTTCATCACCCACGACCTGAGGCTCGCTGCACAGATCTGCGACGAGATCCTGGTACTCTACGCGGGCCGGCCAGCCGAGCGTGGCCCGGCGCGGCAACTGTTTTCCGCTCCGACACATCCCTATACACGCTCCCTGCAGCTCGCCAATCCCAACATGAGTGGCGCGCGCCGGGGCCTGTTCGTTCTTCCCGAACGCATGCCAGGCCTGCGAATGCTCAAGGAGCTCACCGGCTGTCGCTTTGCTTCCCGATGTCCTGTCGCGATTACCGAATGTAGGGTCAAGGACCCCCCCTTCGTCGATGTGGGTCCCGGCCACATCACGGCCTGCATTCGCCCGGCGGCGACACCGACTATCGTGCCTCCCGCGGCAGCGACCGTGCGCAGCGGGGTCTCGGGCGCTCCGCTCCTGCAGGTCGAGAACGTCTCCAAATCCTTCTCCTCCAAACCGGGGCTGTTCCGCAAGGCAACCGAATTTCGCGCGGTCAAGGACGTGTCCTTCTCCCTGCACGAGAACGAGTTCGTCGGGATCGTCGGGGAAAGCGGGAGCGGCAAGAGCACGCTGGCGCGGCTTATGGTCGGCCTCGAACAGGCGACCGAGGGCAAGATAACCTTGGCAGGGCGTGATGTGACCGCCAACAGAGCAGAGGATAAGGCTTTCCGCCGCGGCCTCGTCCAGATGGTGTTCCAGGATCCTCAATCAGCCCTGAACCCGCGCCGTCGCGTGGCCAGCATCGTCACCCAAGCCATTGAGGCTGCAGGAAACCGCGGAGGCAGCCGCGAGCAGCTTGAGCGAGCTCGTGAGCTCCTGGCAGAAATCGGCCTTGCGCCGGAGACGGCCCTGCGCTTCCCATCACAGCTTTCAGGCGGCCAGAAGCAGCGCGTCAACATCGCTCGCGCCCTGTGCGCTGTCCCGCGGGTTCTCGTGGCTGACGAGATCGTATCAGGCCTAGACGTGTCCGTGCAGGCGCAGCTGCTCGACCTGCTGCTCCGCCTGCGGGAGGAGCGTGGCTTCGCGATGCTGTTCATCTCCCATGACCTCTCTGTCGTCCGTTATCTGTGCGATCGGGTTCTGGTCATGCATCGCGGAGAGGTCGTTGAAAGCGGCCGAACCGAGGACGTGTTCGCCTCACCTCAGCATCCCTACACGCGGACGTTGCTTGCCTCTGTTCCGCCCGACGACGCGGATACGGATTGGTCTCCCGAAGACCGGCCCCGATCGGCGGTGGGTGCGTGACCATGAGAGCGATCGAATACACCCAATATGGCGGACCCGAGGTTCTCATGATGTCGACGAGGCCATCGCCCGAATGCGGCCCCGGCGACGTGCTCGTCGAGGTCCACGCGGCGAGCGTCAATCCCGTCGACGGAAAGATCCGTTCCGGCCGCCTGAAGCCAATGCCGGGAGCTTTTCCTGCCATAACCGGGCGCGATGGAGCCGGGATCGTCAGACAGGTCGGGGCAGGCGTCGCTGCCGATCTCGTCGGAAGGCGGGTCTGCTTCATGGCTCCCCGTGGCATGGGCACATGGGCGGAGGAACTGGCGCTGCCCGCTGGTCTTGCCGTTCCCATCCCCGATGCCATGACGTTCGTTGAAGCGGCGAGCTTGCCGCTTGCCGGCACGAGCGCCTGGATTGGCCTCGTTGAGACCGCGGCACTCGAACCAGGCATGCGTGTTCTGATCCATGCGGCTGCGGGAGGAGTCGGCAGCTTGGCTGTGCAGCTGGCGAAGTCCATAGGAGCGGAGGTCACGGCCACCTGTTCCTCACGCAATGTGGAATACGTGAGGTCCCTCGGTGCCTCGCGAGTTGTTGCCTATAATGAGGCTCGCTTCGAAGACTGTGTCGAAAATCTCGACGTCGTTTTCGACCTTCTTGGAGGAGAGGTGCACCGGCGCAGTTATCCAGTCCTGCGCCGCGGCGGCAAGCTGGTCTACCTCAATGCCGAGCCCATCGAAGATCGCGGTGAGGAGTTCGGGGTACAGGTGCAGATGGCGCAGGTCCTGCCGAGCAGAAATGCTTTGGCGGGGATCGTCGACAGGAGCGCCGCCGGCGTGGTGCGCGCCACGGTGGAGAAGGTTCTTCCCTTCGAAGAGTTCGCGCAAGCCCAGAAGCTGTCCGACGAGGGTCACGTACGGGGAAAGATCGTTTTGACGGTCCGCTGAAAGCGCGCTGTCTGTTCGCGCCAGACAGCGCTCGCTCAGTGTCCCCCTCGAGACGCCAGGGCAAGCAGGACGCGTCGCGTCGCAGCCACGTCCGCAGGGTCGAGGTCCGCCACTTGCTCCTCCTCGAACCGATGGGCCCGTTCAAGGATGCGGTGCATGCCCTCGAGTCCCTCCTTGGTAATGGCCAACGTGCCGGGCGGCCGCGGGGCGACCCATCCCATGCCGACCAGCTTCGCAATCGAGTCCTCGACAGCCGCCTCGCCCAGGAATGTCATGCGGGCGATGATCTCAGCAGAAGCGCCAGCGCGGGTCGCTAGGAAGGCTAGAACGCGGGACTGGTTGGTGTCGACTCCTTCAGCATCGCGGTGCTCGGCGAAGGCACCAGACAGATAGGCATAGCTACGCACCAGCAGCGGAAGGAAAAAGTCGTCCCGGGGATGCGCCGTGACTTGGAGAGGAAGATCGGAGGGCGGGCCAGGATGGTCGAGAGCAAGCGCATAGCGCCCTTGCGCAAACAGGAGACCGACCCTGTCGAAGCAGCGAAAATAGTCCACTTCGCCGAGGAAGATGATGTGGTCACCACCCTCGTATTGAGCGACTCGGCGGCATTCGAACTGCGCCGCGCTTCCGTCGATAAGAGGAAGCCCATCGATCCCCTCCCGCCAAGAGCGAGAGGCGAACTTGTCTGTCGTCGACCTAGAGAAGTGGCCCGCCAGCTCGATCTGATCCGCCGCCAGAATGTTGATCGCGAAGCGTTCCGACTGCTGGAAGGCCACAAGGTTGCGCGATTCCCTCCGAAGCGACCAGAGGACCATGGGAGGATCGAGGGAAACCGAAGAGAACGAATTGGCCGTGATGGCGACGAGTTCTTCACCGGCCTTCGTGGTGATCACCGTCACCCCGGTGCCGAACTGCCCCAAGGCCCGCCGGAATGCTCTCTGGTCGAAGGCAGGATTGCCCTCGTCGAGAAGGGAATTGTCGAGGACATTCATGCGTCTCTCCTCACGCAACCCGCAGCCCGGCCCTCTGAAGGAGCGGCAGCACGTTCTCAAGGAAGTAGGGAAGTTCATCCTTGAAGTTGACGAATGAGATCGTGGTGCCGGCAAAGCCCACTTCGCTCATGCGTACCATCTCCTCGGCAATATGCTCGGGCGTTCCGATTAGCGGATAGGTTCCCGCGCCGCCAGCGAAGCGCTTACGGTGGAGGCGATAGGCGTCGGCCTCGTGGGAGTGGGCGAACTTCTCCTTCTGGCCCATGTAGTGATCGACACTGGCCTGATCGGCCATCGTCGAGGCGTAGAACTCGTAATAGTCCTCCGCCTCGGCTTGGCTCGGACGGCAGACGACATGACAGGTCGTATAGACGCCCACATCACGCCCCTGCTCGAGCGCGCGGCGCTTCATGTCCCCGATAGGCTCCCTTCCCTTTTCGATCTCGGTGAAAGTTGTGAACAGGAAGTCGGCCGCACGCGCCGCGAAGTCGCGGCCCGGCGGGGAAAAGGCTGCGTTGAGAGTGACAGGGCGCGGGCGCTGCACGGGCGCGGGTTGCCCCGATACATTCTTGAGCTTGTAGAACTTGCCCTCAAAGTCGAACGGCTCGGTTGCCGTGTAGATGCGCTGGACGATCTCGAACCATTCGAGCCCCTGCTCATAGCGGTTCTCGATCATGTCCAGACCGAACATCGCAAATTCTTCCGGGTTCCAGCCGCAAACAATATTGAGGCCGGCGCGTCCGTTGGATGCATGATCAACGGTCGCCAGAGCTTTGGCCACAAAGACCGGATGGACCATCGGCACATGCACCGTTGAGAACACGGCGATGCGCTCCGTCACGCCCGCCAGCGCCGCCGCAAATGTGAGCGTTTCATACGACCATTCACGGCTGTTCATTTCACCGCCGAAACCCTTCCAGCGCGCGATGGGCAGCAGGAATTCAAGGCCTGCCCGATCCGCCATACGGGCGACTTCGGTGATTTCGCTCCAGCGCGCGGGCCAGCGCTCAGGAACCTTCGTCAAGGTCAGACCCCCGTCCGCATTCATGGAGAAGACGCCGAGCTTGAACTTGTTTGGACCGTGCATGGGGTGCGACATGTGCGTTGTCATCGAAGGCTCCATCAGGAAGGTGTTAGGCCGAGGGGACGGAGGTGACGCTACGGAAGACTTCTTCGCGTTCGGCAAGCTCGCGAAAATAACGTGATGCGGCGGTGATGAAGGCCAAGGCGAAATCGCCTGCGGCGCGGGAATCCCGACGGTGGAAAGCCTCGGTCCATTGCTCAAGCAATTGCAAGGCCTCCTCTCGTGCAGCGGGCAGGACGAGCGTCGCCCGCCTGACGAGCCCCGCCTGGTCGTCGAAACGCAGGATGGTGTCGCGAAGGCGCAGGTTCGGGACACAGTCGATCCAGGCCGACCGAAAGAGATAATTCGCGGCCAGGAAGCCTGCTTCGTCGCCCTGTGCCACGGCATTGCGTGCAGCCTTAAGGGCTTCGTCCAGTGCTGCCTCCGCAGACGGGGTCAAAGCCTGTGCAGCGCGTGAAGCGGCGGGCGGCTCCAGGAGCGAGCGCACGTCGAAGACCTCTTCCATGCTCTTCACGGTCGGAACAGGGATCTGGAACCCACCCTTACCGGTTTCGAGGAGACCGTCGGCGACAAGGCGCGAGAGCGCTTCACGCACTGGGGCACGTGAGACCGCCAACGTCTTCGCGAGCGCCGCGTCGCCGAGGCGCTCGCCCATCGAAAAGGCGCCACGACGCAGCTGTTGCCGGAGGGTTGTGTAGATCTGCTCGGCGAGAGGCGGTGCCCTGCGTACAGTTTCGAAGACAAGTTTGCTCATGCGGTCAGTTCCGAGGCGATTTTAATGCGAAAGGCTTGATAAACCCGCCGACCGTCGACAGAATACAGTTTAGGGCTGCCGGAGCGGCGGCGTCAAGCGGCTGTGTTGCACGGGTCGACCAGAGGGCGCACTCAGGCGACCCTACGTCATTGTTCAAGTGATGCGTATGGACGTCGAGCGCCCAAGCTCGAGCATCCGGTTCAAGGTCTGAACTGCAATGGCGGCCTCAGTGGCGCGGCGGGGTTCCGTCCGCGAGCGCAAGGCATTTCCAATCACTCGTTTGGGCCGACTTATGGATGCCTCTACCAGCGCTCGACGCGTGTACTCGGACCGCTTCTGCCAGTTCATGCGTCCATGCCCGGCGATGCTTTGGAGATGCCGGTCGCGCTGGGTCGGAGTGCTCTCTGCCATGTCGCTCGGCACCGCCGTTGATCGGGGTGGGACGATCACGTCAGCTTCGAGGATCTGCCCGGTCTGAGCGTCGACACCGATGTGCAGTTTGCGCCAGGACCGGCGCCTCCGGGTCCCATGCTTCTCGACCAGCCACTCGCCGGGTCCACAGAGCCGCAGGCCCGTGCTGTCCACCGGCAGGTGAACGGGTCCTCTCGAGCTTGGAGATAACTTTGGGCCCCAGGATCTCGGCGCGTCGGCTCAGGGTCGAGTGATCGGGCACTGCCAGATCGAGGCCCCGGAGCTGGAGGAGCGAACCGATCAGTCCTTCGGTTTGGCGCAACGCCAGCCAAAACATCGCCCGGAGCGTCAACGCCGTCCGGACCGCAAGAGCCGAGTAGTGTGGTTGACCACCCCGTGTCCTTCGAGGCTCGGCCCGCCAGGCGGCGATCGCCTCCTCAGAGAACCAGACCGTGAGACGGCCCCTGGAGCAGTTCAGTCGGCGCAAGCGTCCTGTGAGCCGGAAGTGGCATATCGACGAGACTTATATCAAGGTCCGTGGGCAGTGGATGTACTTGTACCGCGCGATTGACAGCGGCGGCGACACCATTGAGTTCTGGTTCAGCGAGCGGCGCAATCTGGCCGCCGCGAAACGGTTCCTGCTCAAGGCGCTGAAGCGGCATGGCCGTCCGCAGCGGATCGTCATCGATGGCAGCCAGACAGAGAGGCCATTCTGAGCTGCGACACGGAAAGCCGGCTCCAGGATCGGTCAAGGCGCAGCCTGAAGCCGATCCGAATCCGTCAAAGTGCCTTCCTGAACAATCGCATCGAGCAGGATCATTGGGCCATCAAAAGGTGGGTGCGGCCGATGCTCGGGTTCAAGTCGCTGGTGTCCGCTCGAGCTATCCTGGGCGGGCTCGAGATGATTCACATGATGCGCAAGGGACAGGCGAAGTACGCCTGTAATCTACATCTCTCGCGCGGAGCAGTTCAAGCAACTCGCCGCCTGACGCAGAGCGACGTTCCATTACTTCCTTCAACTTCAACCAGAATTCGCGACAGAGCCCTTCAAAGAGGGATGCGAACCTCTCCATGTCCTCGAATTCGATGACGCGGTCGCTGACCTTTGGCGATACATGGGGAGCAGGTCGTCGCATGAGCGTGACGACCTTGGCCACATGAGAGGCAGAAGCAAGCTGGTCAACCATGGAGCGTCAAACGAGGCCCGTAGCTCCTATAACGGTGGCCGTCTGGTTCGTCATGGAATGACTGAGCTCCTTCAGAAGCGTTTCCTGTTCTGATCGTCATGGGCCAGAGCCTCGATGGCTATCTGCCCGCGGCGAAGAAGTCCGCGATGACTGCGGGCATTCCATGGAACATAGCCTCCAGCATGGGACGGGTCGCGTATCCGAGATGCGGAGTGAGGGTCACGTTCGGCATGCCTCGCAGGGGATGGTCGACGGGCAATGGCTCGACATCGAAGACATCCAGCCCCGCCCCGGCAATCGTTCCCGCCCGGAGTGCCGCCAGAAGCGCATTCTCATCGATGATGGGACCGCGAGAGGTATTGATCAGATAGGATCCGTGCTTCATCAGGGCGAACTCATCGCTACCAACGAAGCCTCGGGTTTCATCGTTGAGGGTAACATGGATCGAGAGGATGTCGGCCTCCTGGAAGAGTTCATTCCGTTCCACACGCCGGGCTCCGGCGGCATGTGCAGCCTCGGGCGTCAGGCTGGGACTCCATGCAATGACGTTCATGTCGAATGCTCGCCCGTAGTGAGCCATGCGCTTTGCGACCTTGCCGAAGCCTAGAAGCCCTAGGGTACGACCCGCGAGAGGCATTCCTAGAGTAGATTGCCAGCCACCCTGACGGATATTTCGATCCTCTTCCGCGATGTGGCGCATGGCTGCCATCATCAATCCCCAAGTCAGCTCGGGCGTCGAGTTCATCAACGCCGCTAGGTCGGCGTCCGGATGCTGCATACTGGTTGAGATGACGGTGATGCCCATCTCGCTTGCTACAGACCTGTCAAGGTTGGTGATGTCCGTTCCCACGGTGACGATCAGCTTGAGATTGCAGAGTTGACGCAACAAGCTTCCAGGCAGCGGCATCCGTTCGCGCAGCGTGCAGAGTACATCGAACGGTTGGAGAACCTCAACAGCCTTAGACTGGGCAATTGGCTGATTGAAAACGGTCAGTGTTGCTCGTTCAGGGAGCACGGACCAGTTCGCCGCCCCGCGGGCGGTGTCGCAATAATCGTCCAAAACGGCAACTTTGATCATGTTCGTCTCGTAGTATAAGTTCTCTTTTGTAAGCAACCCACAATTATATACCGCCTATAACGGGCACAAGGAGGCACAGCTTTGTCTGCCACGCACATGGTTGAGAAGAATTGCTCGATCTTAACGAAGGACCCCAACCTCTTGTTACCTCGGATCGTCGACCCGTCAGGGCTGCGGCTGTCTGTCCTCTCAACGCTGCCATCATCTCTCTGTTTAGGAGGAGGTCGGACGCGCCGCGCGCGAGCAGGAGCAGGCTGCAGCTCATTCCAAATCCTTACTGAGAGCTGAAGCTATCTCTCGCCCGCCAGCAATCCCCTTCTTGTACAACAAGTCCTTCCATCTGCATTTTGAGCAGATGGGCTACTACGTTCCGCTCGGCCGCACGTTTCAGCCAGAGATGCGACTTCGAGTAGAGCCGATCCACGAGGTTCCAGGTCGTATGGGGCTCCATGCGGAGCGCATGCAGGATAGCCTCCTCACGCTTGATGCGGTGATTGAGAAGCTCTTCGACGTACGGCCTTGGGTTCGGCAGCGGCGGCCCATGCCCTGGCAAGTAGAGGTAATCGTCGCGCGGCAGCATCAGACGCAGGCTTGCGACATAGGCAGCCATATCACCGCCAGGAGGCGAGACGATGCTGCTTGACCAGGACATGACATGATCGGCACTGAAGACAAGTCCATCCGGTCGGGCAAAACAGAGATGATCGCTGGCATGACCTGGCGTGTGAATGGCTGTCATTCCTGCCACCGTATCACCATCCCGCAGCAGAACATCGGGCGAGAAGGCGGGGTCAGCACTGAGATGGAAAGCGTAAGTAGTCGCACCAGTACGTGTCCTGAGGGCAGCGGTCGCGCCGAGATGATCCGAGTGAGTGTGGCTGAGAAGGATCGAAGAGACTTGCCCCTGAGTAGCGGCCATAATGTCATCGAGGTGACCTTCATCATCAGGCCCTGGATCGAGAACAATAAAGCCTTCGTCTGCCTGGATGAGATAGGTGTTGGTGCCATGGTAGGTCATCAGGCTGGGGTTGTTAGCGACAATCCGTGAAATGCCCGGAATGACCGGCAGAGCTACTCTGCGCTCCGGGTCTGGTTCAGTAAGAAACGGCATTCAAGCGACACCTATCGAACGATGACGTGAGTCTGCAGCAGAAGTCTTCACATCATCCGCTTCAGATTGCCTGGACGAGCAGATCGATGCTGGCTTTGGCATCGCCGTAGAACATGCGGGTGTTGTCCTTGTAGAACAGCGGGTTCTCAATCCCGGAGTAGCCGGTCCCCTGCCCGCGCTTCGAGACGAACACCTGCTTGGCCTTCCACACCTCCAAGACCGGCATGCCGGCAATCGGGCTGTTCGGATCTTCCTGCGCTGCTGGATTGACGATGTCGTTCGAGCCGATGACGATCACCACGTCCGTTTCCGGGAAGTCCTCGTTGATCTCGTCCATCTCCAGCACGATGTCGTACGGCACCTTGGCTTCCGCCAGCAGCACGTTCATGTGCCCCGGCAGGCGGCCGGCCACCGGGTGGATGGCAAAGCGCACCTCTTTGCCCTTGGCCCGCAGCCGCCGCGTCAGCTCCGACACCGATTGCTGCGCCTGCGCCACGGCCATACCGTAGCCCGGCACGATCACGACGCTGTCGGCCTCCTCCAATGCGGTCGCCACCCCATCGGCATCGATGGCGATCTGCTCGCCGGCAATCGCCATCACCGGACCCGTGGTGGCGCCGAAGCCGCCCAGGATCACGGAGATGAAGGAGCGGTTCATCGCCTTGCACATGATGTAGCTCAGGATCGCACCGGAGGAGCCCACCAGCGCACCGGTGACGATCAGGAGGTCGTTGCCCAGCGTGAAGCCGATCGCCGCCGCTGCCCAGCCTGAGTAGGAGTTGAGCATGGAGACCACCACCGGCATGTCGGCCCCGCCGATGCCCATGATCAGGTGGTAGCCGATGAAGAACGCCAGCAGCGTCATCGCCACCAGAGCCCAGATGCCCGCCCCCTGCACGTACAGCACCAGCAGGACGAGCGAGAGCAGCGCTGCCCCGGCATTGAGCCCATGGCCGCCGGGCAGCTTCCTGGCCTTGCCATCGACCTTGCCGGCGAGCTTGGCGAAGGCGATCACCGAGCCGGTGAACGTCACCGCCCCGATGAACACGCCCAGGAACACCTCGACCCGCAGGATGGAGATCTCCACCCCGGTCTTGTGCGCCAGCACCCCGGCAAAACCGGTCAGCGCCTGCCGCGAGGCCTCGTCCAGGGCGAGCACGCGGGTGAGCTCGAGATCGGCGTTAAAGCCGATGAACACGGCCGCGAGACCGACGAACGAGTGCAGGGCGGCCACGAGCTGCGGCATCTCGGTCATCTCGACCTTCTTGGCCACATACCATCCGAGGGCGGAGCCGATCACCAGCATGGCGGCAATGACCGCATAGTTGCCGACGCCGGGCCCGAACACGGTGGCACCCACGGCGAGCGCCATGCCGGCAATGCCGTACCACACGGCCCGCTTGGCGCTCTCCTGGCCCGACAGACCACCGAGGGAGAGGATGAACAGGACGGCGGCCGCCACGTAGGCGGCAGAGACAAGACCAAAGCTCATCGGACGATCCTCACGACTTCTGGAACATGGCCAGCATCCGGCGGGTGACCAGGAAGCCGCCGACGATGTTGATGGTGGCGATCAGGAAGGACAGAGACGCCAGGCTGACCACCAGCCAGTGGCTAGAGCCGACCTGCAGCAGGGCGCCGAGCACCACGATGCCCGAGATGGCGTTGGTCACGGCCATCAGCGGCGTGTGCAGGGAGTGGCTGACGCTCCAGATCACCTGGAAGCCGACAAAGCAGGCGAGCGCAAAGACGATGAAGTGGGCCATGAAGCTCGCCGGCGCATAGGCGCCGACCAGGGCAATCAGCAGCCCACCCGCGACGAGCAGCCCGACCTGGGTCTTGGTCTGACTCCGGAAGGCCTCTGCTTCTTTAGCCCGCTTCTCCTCCGGCGTGAGCTCCCTCACCTTCTCCTTGGGCTTGGCGGCCGCGATCGCCTGCACCTTGGGTGGCGGGGGCGGATAGGTGATCGCGCCCTGGTGCGTGACCGTGGCGCCCCGGATCACGTCATCGTCCATGTTATGGACGATCACCCCATTCTTGTTCGGCGTCAGGTCGGTGAGGAAGTGGCGGATGTTGTTGGCGTACAGCGTCGAGGCCTGGGCGGCCATGCGGCTGGGGAAGTCGGTGTACCCGATAATGGTGACGCCGTTCTCGGTGACCACCTTCTCGTCCGGCACGGTCAGGTCGCAGTTGCCGCCCCGCTCAGCCGCGAGATCGACGATGACCGAGCCGGGCTTCATGGCCTGGACCATGTCGGCCGTCCACAGCTTCGGGGCGGGCCGGCCGGGGATTAGGGCGGTGGTGATGACGATGTCGATCTCGGGGGCGAGCTCGCGGAACTTGGCGAGCTGCTTCTCGCAGAACTCGGGGCTGGACGGCGCGGCATAGCCGCCGGTGGCGGCCCCGTCCTGAGTCTGCTCGAATTCGAGGAAGACGAACTGCGCCCCCATGGACTCGATCTGCTCGGCGACCTCAGGCCGCACATCGAAGGCATAGGTGATAGCGCCCAAGCTGGTCGCCGTGCCGATCGCCGCCAGACCAGCGACGCCGGCGCCCACCACCAGCACCTTGGCGGGCGGCACCTTGCCGGCGGCGGTGACCTGGCCGGTGAAGAAGCGGCCGAAGTGGTTGCCGGCCTCGATCACCGCCCGGTAGCCGGCGATGTTGGCCATGGACGAGAGCGCGTCCATCTTCTGGGCACGCGAGATGCGCGGCACCATGTCCATGGCGATCACGGTCGCGCCACGTTCCCTTGCCTGCTCCAGAAGCTCAGAGCTCTGAGCTGGGTAGAAGAACGAGATCAGGGTCTGGCCTTGGCGGAGTTGGTGGACCTCAACCTGCGTCGGCGGCCGCACCTTCGTGATCACGTCGGTGGCACTGTAGAGGGCAACTCCATCTGGTAAGATGCTCACCCCAGCAGCAGCATAAGCGGCATCCGAGAAGCCCGCCTTCTCCCCTGCCCCGGCCTCGACAAAGCAGGTGTGACCCAGCTTCTGCAGCTGGAGGGCGGACTCGGGCGTCAGCGCAACCCGACTCTCACCGGCAATGATCTCCTTTGGAGCTCCAATCTTCATTGTCTAGCGTTCCCGTTGCAATTCAGAGGAAGGAATTTCGTTCACGAACCGCTCCTGTTCGACTAGGAATTGTCGCCTTTGATCCTCAAAAAGATGATGGAGTACTGCCTGCTTCGCGATTGAAGCGTCGAATTGACTAGTCATCAGCATCCAGCCCTAACGTGTTGGGACGGGCTTCTCGCCCCGGTAATCGTAGAAGCCGCGCTTCGTCTTCCGTCCGAGCCAGCCGGCTTCCACGTGCTTCACCAGGAGCGGGCAGGGGCGGTACTTGGAATCGGCCAGGCCCTCATAGAGCACCTGCATGATCGACAGGCAGGTATCGAGGCCGATGAGGTCGGCAAGCTGGAGCGGGCCCATCGGGTGGTTGGCGCCGAGCCGCATGGCCGTGTCGATGGCCTCCACGGAGCCGACGCCCTCGTAGAGGGTGTAGATCGCCTCGTTGATCATCGGCAGCAGGATCCGGTTGACGATGAAGGCCGGAAAGTCCTCGGAAACCGTGGAGGTCTTGCCGAGCTTGCCGATGAACTCCTTGGCGGATTCGTAGGTCGGATCCTCGGTGGCGATGCCGCGGATCAGCTCGACGAGCTGCATCACCGGCACCGGATTCATGAAGTGGATGCCGATGAAGCGTTCCGGCCGGTCGGTGAAGGCTGCCAGTCGGGTGATCGATATCGACGAGGTGTTGGTGGCGAGTATCGCGTCGGGTCGTAGAGACTGGCAGAGGCTAGTTAAGATCTTGCGCTTCACCTCCTCGTTCTCGGTCGCCGCCTCGATGACGAGATCGCAGGTGGAGAGATCTTGATAGGAAAATGCTGGCTTAATGCACTCAAGGGCGGCACTCCCTTCACGGTGTGAGACAATTCCCTTTTCGACTTGCCGCATCATATTCGTTTTGATTGAGTCGAGGCCGGCATTAATCCGATCCATGGAAATATCATGGAGCCATACGTTGAATCCGGCGAGCGAACACACATAGGCGATGCCGCTGCCCATCTGCCCCGAGCCCACTATACCTATATTCTGCATAAGCGAGTCCTATTCAAACACGAGCCTTGAGGCGCCTAGCAACATGCCCTTTCTCAGAAGAAAGCCTGCAGGCCCGTCTGCGCGCGGCCCAGAATCAGGGCGTGCACGTCATGGGTGCCCTCGTAGGTGTTCACGGTTTCCAGGTTCTGCGCATGGCGCATGACATGATATTCCTCTTGGATACCATTTCCGCCGTGCATGTCGCGGGCCTGGCGGGCGATCTCCAGAGCCTTGCCGCAATTGTTGCGCTTGACCAGGGAGATCATCTCGGGCGCGACGCGGCCCTCGTCGAAAAGGCGGCCGACCCGAAGCGAAGCATGCAGGCCGAGGGTGATCTCGGTCATCATGTCGGCCAGCTTCTTCTGCACGAGCTGCGTCGCGGCGAGCGGCCGGTCGAACTGCTTGCGGTCGAGGGTGTATTGGCGCGCCCGGTGCCAGCAATCCTCCGCGGCGCCCAGGGAACCCCAGGAAATTCCGTATCGGGCCCGGTTGAGGCAACCGAAGGGTCCCTTGAGTCCGGACACGTTGGGAAGGAGGGCATCCTCGCCCACCTCGACGCCGTCCATGACGATCTCACCGGTGATCGAGGCGCGCAGGGAGAGCTTGCCGCCGATCTTCGGCGCCGAGAGGCCCTTCATGCCTTTTTCCAGGACGAAGCCGCGGATCTGGTTGTCGTGGGCCTCCGACTTGGCCCAGACGACGAAGACGTCCGCGATGGGAGAGTTGGAAATCCACGTCTTCGAACCGGTCAGCCGGTAGCCGCCGTCGGTCTTGACCGCGCGGGTCTTCATGCCGGCCGGATCGGACCCCGCGTCCGGCTCCGTGAGGCCGAAGCAGCCCACGAACTCGCCGGAAGCGAGCTTCGGCAGGTATTTCCGGCGCTGCTCCTCGGACCCATACGCATAGATCGGGTACATGACGAGGGAGGACTGCACGCTCATCATCGAACGATAGCCGGAATCGACCCGCTCGACCTCGCGCGCGACGAGGCCGTAGGCCACGTAGGAGGCGCCCGCGCAGCCGTAATCCTCGGGCAGGGTCACGCCGAGAAGTCCCAATTCACCCATTTCGTTGAAGATCGAGCGATCGGTCTTCTCCTCGCGATAAGCCTCGATCACCCGCGGCAGGAGCTTCTCCTGGGCATAGGCGCGAGCCGTATCGCGGATCATGCGCTCGTCATCCGTCAGGAGATCGTCGAGGAGGAGCGGGTCGTCCCACTTGAGCTTCGCGTAATCCTGAGCACCGGCCATGACAATCATCCTTCCCAGAGCGTGCGCGGTCAGCCGTGAAGGCTCACCAAGGCTGTGAATTTGGGCGGCAAAATCGCGCTGGACAGGAGAAATGTAAATCGACATCTTCGCAGCAGGTTATTCTGAAATGGAATGAAGGTTTGTTTCGTCGCGGCTTTCTGCCCAATGTTGGCAACCTCCTGGCCTTCGAGGCGACGGCCCGTCACGGCAGCGTGTCGAGAGCCGCCGAGGAGCTGAACCTGACGCAGAGCGCCGTTTCGCGTCAGATCCAGCAGCTGGAGGAATCCCTCGGGGTCTCCCTGTTCAGCCGCACGCGACAGCGGGTCGTGCTCACCGATGTGGGACGCATGTACGCCTCCCAGGTGCGCGGCACCCTGTCCGAACTCTCCAACGCCACCCATCAGGCGATTGCGCTTTCCGGAACGAGCGGCGTTCTGAACCTCGCCACTCTGCCGACCTTCGGCACGCGCTGGCTCATCCCGCGCATCCCCGACTTCTTCGCCCGCCATCCCGGCGCAACGGTCAATTTCGGCGTACGCCTCGTCCCGTTCGACTTCGCCGCCGAGCCCTTCGATGCGGCCATCCATTTCGGCGAGCCGCACTGGCCTGGCGCGGTCTGCGAGCTTCTCAGGACCGAGGAAGTCGTGCCCGTCTGCAGTCCGGTCTACCGGCAGCGGGAAGGCCTGCTTTCGCCTCAGGATCTCACCCGTGCCACCTTGCTTCAGCAAAGCACCCGGCCGACCGCATGGGCGGAGTGGTTCGCCAGCGTCGACGTCGAGGCCGGCAATCCTCTGCGCGGCCCCCGCTTCGAGCAGTTCGCCATGGTGGCCCAGGCCGCGGCGGCGGGCTTGGGCGCCGCACTCATCCCGCATTTCCTGATCGCCGACGAACTCGCCTCAGGACGTCTCGAGATCCTGTTTCCCCATGCTCTCGTCAGCGGCGGCGCCTATTATCTCGTCTATCCCGAGCACAAGGCGGAGACGCCGCTCCTGCGTTCCTTCCGCGACTGGATCCTGGGAAAGATCCGTCAGGGGTAGGCTTGCTTCGGCTTCATGGTGCGGAAGCTCAGGGTGAATGCCACGATCCCGCAGACCACGATGGCGCTGACCATCGAAAGCGGCGTGCCATTATAGAAGGCGCTGACCAGCACGATGATGACGGCACCGGTGCTGAGCTGCAGGGTGCCCATGAGCGCCGAAGCGGTTCCGGCGACCGGACCGTGTTCCTCGAGCGCCAGCACGGCGGTCGAGGGAATGACATAGCCGAGACAGCCGAAGGAGACGAAGAGCAGCCCCCACAGAACATAGGCGTTGTCGACACCGAGAATCGTGAGCGCGAACAGCAGGATCACCAGGGCGGCGAAGGCCGAGATGGCGGTTCTCACCACCCGCTCCGCCCCGAAGCGTCGCATGAAGAAGCTGTTGAATTGCGCACTGCCGATGAACGCGATGGCGTTCGACGCGAAGACCATGCTGTAGGCCGAGGGAGTCAGGCCGAAATGCTCGATGAAGATCACCGATGATCCAGCCAGATACGCGAAGAAGCTCGCCTGACTGAAGCCGCCGATGAAGGCAAGCCCCAGAAAACGGCGGTCCTTCAGGAGGCTTCTGTAGGTCGCGAAGGCCTGCGCGACGCCTTTTCCCCCGGCATTCGACCGGTGGGTTTCCGGCAGGAGGAAGAGGACGACAGCGAGGCCCGCCAGGCCGATGGCTGCAATGGCCCAGAAGATGGCCCGCCAGCTGAAGAACGCCGTCAGAGTGCTGCCGGCAAGGGGCGCCAGAATGGGCGAGACGCTGAAGACGAGCATGGTCGTCGCCATGAGCCGGGCCGCCTCATGCCCGGTATGCAGGTCACGAATGATCGCCCGGGGGATCACCATGGCGGCGCAGGAGCCGACGCCCTGGAGGAACCGGAAAGCGATGAGCGTCTCGACATTCGGCGCAAAGCTGCACCCGATCCCCGCCAGGATGAAGAGCCCCAGGCCGAAATAGAGTGGCGGCTTGCGGCCGAACCGGTCGGAGAGCGGCCCATAGGCGATCTGGCAGACCGCCACAGCCAGAAAGAAGCTCATCAGGCTCATCTGCACGGCGCTGACGTCGACCTGGAATTCGCGGGCGATGGCCGGAAAGGACGGCAGATACATGTCGATGGCGAAAGGCCCGACCGCCGAGAGCATGCCGAGGACGAGCGCATTGCGCAAAAAGGCGGAATTCATGGAGAACGGCTTTCCTAGGCCCCGACCGCAGGCCGGGATAGAGAAAACGGCCCGCCCATGGCAGGAACGGGTCAGGCAATGCGGGCAGAAAGGATCCGAGAGCACCTCGGGCCGTGAGAACCGGAGGCGTGCAGCTTGTATGCCTTCCCGTGCGCGGGTTCAAGACGGTCGTCACCCGCGGTCGGATTTTATTCCGCTCTGGCCGTAATGCTTACGGTTCGTTAACCATGACTGGTCATAGCTGATTAACCATCCGACCGGACGGGCTGATCCGCAGAAGACCTGTCCTCACGGGCGACCGGCTCCAGATTTATCAAAGTCCTTCATGACCGCCTTGATCCCTCCGCATCAGACGAACCCCGGTGTTTCGCGGTCCGCATCGCAGACGGGCACGGTCGCTTGGGGAGCGGCCAAGTTTCGCAAGTCATTGGGTCTTCTTGCTGCCGGCGCGGCTCTGATGACGGTCGCTGCCTGCGCGGGCCGCTCGGATCTGGGCTTTGCGAGCCTCATGACGGAAGTCCCAGCCACGCGCGCAATCGTCGTTCCGCCACCCGGCGGTCCATCCGTCGTTGCTGTCTTGCAGCAGCAGTACCAGAACGGCCTTTCGCAGGAGATCGCCCTCTCGACGGCCTCACGGACGACGGGGCAGAACGCCTTCTATGTCAGCCTGCTGAACAATACCTCCGGCAGCATGGATATCCCCGATAGCCTGTCCCTCCCCACTCTGACGCCGGACCGAGTTCAGAGAGAGATGGAAGAGCGTATTCCGGGCGTCGAGATGGAAACCTCGCTGGTCTACGTTCAGAACCGGTTAGGCCCCTTCGGCTTCGCCACGGGACGGTCCGCCACCGGCGACCTGTGCCTTTATGCCTGGCAGCGGATCGAGCCCGGCGAGCCGGCGATCTTCGTGCCTGGTGGCGCCGTCTCGGTCCGGTTGCGTCTATGCGATGCAGACGCCAGTGTCGATCAACTGTTGCGTGTCTTCTACGGTTACTCGATCGCGGCCTATTATCGTCAGGAATCGTGGAATCCGTACGGAGATCCGCCCTCGCCGCCGGCCAGTTTCGGGGAACGGGATGCGCCCATGTACCCCCTGGGACTCGGTGACCGCGGAGGAGGCACGACGGTCGTTCGCCGGCGGATCGTGTCTGGCGAGCCTCGCCGGTCCGTTCCTGCGGGAGTGCCGAGGCGTGCTGTCGACAGGGATGCGGTCGCGCCGGCCGCGCCAGTCCCTGCCCCCTTGGAAACGGCGCCGCCGGCCGGGTTCCCGGTCGTCCCGCCGCCCGCCCAGTAGCGCGAGCATTCTCATAACGTTACTGCATGAGATAACGCTCTATTTACTGCTGTGACATTAGGCCTAATCAACACTGGCGATATATTAATGGACCCGACTTTAGTCTTGGACTAAGCGTGCAATCTCCCACGCGAACATCTTAGCTGAGAATCCAGGCGATGCGGGCAGGTCTTATCGTGGCCTTGTGGGCTGTGGCGGCGGTATTGATCGTCTCGATCGTAGCTCTCCCCATCAGCCTCCAGGCACATCTCGTTGCAGGCCTCACGGTCGTGGCCTGCATGATCATCCTCAAGTTCTTCCGCGCCCAGGGCATCTGGCGCCTGATCGCACTGGCTCTCGGTACGGCGATCGTCCTGCGCTACGTTTTCTGGCGCACCACCAGCACGATCCCGCCGATCACGGAGATCGCGAGCTTCATCCCGGGCTTCCTGCTGTATCTGGCCGAGATGTACAGCGTCATGATGCTGTTCCTGAGCCTTTTCGTGGTGTCGAGCCCCCTGAAATCGCGCAAGGCACCGCAGATCGACCCGCAAAATCTGCCGACCGTCGATGTCTTCGTCCCGAGCTACAATGAGGGCGCCGATCTCCTGGCCACGACCCTGGCGGCCGCAAAAGCCATGACGTACCCGACGGACAAGGTTACGGTCTGGCTTCTGGACGACGGCGGCACGGACGAAAAGTGCAATTCGAGCAATGTCGCCACGGCCCAGCAGGCCCGCGAGCGGCGGGCCGAATTGCAGGCGCTTTGTGACCTCATGGAGGTCAAGTATCTGACCCGGGCACGCAACCTGCATGCCAAGGCCGGCAATCTCAACAATGGGCTGGAGCACTCGACCGGGGACTTGGTGGCCGTGTTCGATGCCGACCATGCCCCGGCGCGCAGCTTCCTGACGGAAACGGTCGGATATTTCACCACGGACAAGAACCTGTTTCTGGTTCAGACCCCACACTTCTTCATCAATCCAGATCCGCTCGAGCGCAATCTGGGCACCTTCCAGACGATGCCGTCGGAGAACGAGATGTTCTACGGGGTGATCCAGCGCGGTCTCGACAAGTGGGACGCGGCCTTCTTCTGCGGTTCGGCCGCCGTGCTTCGACGCGAGGCCCTCCAGGAGACCAACGGCTTCAGCGGCGTGAGCATCACCGAGGATTGCGAGACGGCCCTGGAACTCCATTCCCGCGGCTGGACGAGCGTCTATGTGGACAAGCCGCTGATTGCGGGTCTGCAACCGGACAGTTTCGCCAGCTTCATCGGTCAGCGGTCACGCTGGGCTCAGGGCATGATGCAGATCCTGCGCTACAAGTTCCCGCCCTTCAAACGCGGACTGAAGATCTCGCAGCGCCTTTGCTACATGTCGAGCAGCATGTTCTGGCTGTTTCCTTTCTCGCGGTTCTGCTTCCTCGTCTCGCCGCTCTGTTATCTGTTCTTCTCGCTGGAAATCTTCACTGCATCCGGAGGCGAATTCCTCGCCTACACCTTCACCTACATGATGGTGAACTTCATGATGCAGAACTATCTCTATGGTCGCTATCGCTGGCCGTGGATCTCGGACCTCTACGAATACATCCAGACGATCTACCTGCTGCCCGCAGTCCTTTCGGTGATCGCAAATCCCAGCAAACCCACCTTCAAGGTCACGGCGAAGAATGAATCGATGGAGGAAAGCCGCGTTTCGGAACTGGGGACGCCCTACTTCATCATTTTCGGCATTCTGATCCTAGGCGTCATCGCCACCAGCATCCGCGTCTGGGCGGAGCCCTACAAGGCCGACCTCACCCTGGTGACGGGCGCCTGGAACGTTCTCAACCTCATCATCGCAGGCTGTGCCCTCGGCGTGGTGTCGGAGCGGGCCACGCGGCGCCAGAGCCACCGGGTGCGGGTCGAACGGCCCTGCCGCTTCATCATGGGCGATGAGATCATCGATGCGGTCCTGAGAGACGTTTCCGTCGGCGGCGCAAGAGTTCACGTCCCGCCTTCCGCCGAGCCTAAGCTGAAGAAGGGGGCGTCGGGCACGCTCGAATTCCAGCCTTTCACCAGTCTTCCAGTCCAGCATCTGCCGATGGAGATCCGTAAGGTCGGCATGGACGACAAGGGCCTGCTGCTCGGCTGCCGATTCATGATCGAGAAGCCCGAACATCGTCGGATGATCGCCGATCTCGTTTTCGCCAATGCGGATCAATGGAGCGAATTCCAGAAGAACCGGCACCATGACATCGGCGTCCTCCGCGGCACGCTCTGGTTCTTCATGGTCGCGTTCTATCAGACTGGGCGAGGCCTCTCCTATTTCTTCGGCCTGCAGAGGATCGGCGCCTCCAACCCTCCGGCGCCGGCCGTGGCTCCAGCCGTCAAGTAGAGGTCTATCGTGCGTCGGGTCTTGATCTTCCCTCTGCTGGCCGCTCAGGCCCTGGTCGCGCAGAACGCTGTCGCACAGGCTCCCTTCGGCATGTCGCCCGACGGAGCGAGCGCTCCATCGACGATCCGGCCCGCGCCGCAGCAGGATCCGGGGCCGCAAGCCCCGTCCGCGGCGCCCTTCGAGATGCGCCAGCCCGGCCCGTCGCCCTCGCCCCCTCCCGCAGCAGCGCCTGCGCCGCAATCCGGCACGGCGGCACCATCCGCTCTGAGCCCGCAACGTCCGGCTCCCGCGGCCCCTCCAGCCCAGGCCGGGACATCTCCCGCCAGACCCGCCGCACCACCCGCGACGGGAACGGCGGCGGTCCGCAACCCCGCCCGCATTGAACGGCCGGTGCTTCCGTTCGAGACGATCCGCCTCGAGGGCGAGACGGATGCACGGTCCTGGACCTTTCATCTGACTCAGGACGAGGCCTCGAGTGGGGCCAGCATCGCGCTCGGCTACAAGAATGCCGTCGTGGTGATGCCCGAAGGGTCGCGCTTGAGAATCGCCATCAACGGCGAGTCGGTCGTCGACACGCCGATCTCATCGTCAACCGACGTCAAGCACATGACGGCTTCGATCCGCCCCGGCCTCCTGCGGGCCGGGCAGAACATCATCCGGATGGAAGCTTTCCAGCGTCACCGGACCGACTGCACGATCGAGGCCACTTACGAGCTCTGGACGGATGTGGACTCGGCCTCGACGAAGCTCGTGTTCGCGGACGGCGCGACCAAGACGCTGCGCGGCCTTGACGACCTGCCGGCCGTCGGCGTCGACAATACGGGCGTGACGACGATTCGCGTGGTCGCCCCCAAGATCTACCGCCCGGAAGTCCGGGACCGGCTGCTCCGCCTCGTACAGCTCGTTGCTCTGCGCGGACGCTATGCCCATCCTGTGATCCAGGTGGTGGAAGCCGATCCCGGTCCTTCCCCGGTCGGGACGATCAAGGTCGCCATGGGCTTGGCCAGCGAGCTGCGCGGCTTGATTTCAGGCGTGCCGGATGCCGCCATGGTTCAGCCCTTGACCATGATGATGCAGGAGACAGGCTCCCTGGGCTCGACCCTGGTGGTGTCCGGACCCACTTGGCAGGATCTCGACACCGCTATCGGCATCGTTGGCGCAAGAGGCATCAATGCCACGCAGACCGAGCGCGGCATGATCGACACCGCCTCGTGGCAATGGCCGGAGGTTCCGACCGCCTTCGGCGCGCAATCCTTCCGTTTCGCGGATCTGGGTGTCCCGACGCAGGAATTCTCGGGGCGGCGGTTGAAGACGGGCTTTTCCATCAACCTGCCATCGGACTTCTACGCCACGGAATATGGCGAGGCCATCCTGAATCTCGACGCGGCGTACACGTCAGCCGTGCGTCCGGGCAGCCATGTCAACGTGTTCGTCAACGGCATGATCAGCACGCAGATGACGATCACCTCGCAAGGAGACATCGTCCGGCGGCACAAGATCAGAGTGCCTCTCAAGAACTTCAAGTCGGGGCTCAACCACATCACCGTCGAGGCCATCCTGCTGACGGACGCGGACGAGCGTTGCGCCCCCGGAGAAACCCTGTCCGAAGCGAACCGCTTCGTCCTGTTCGATACGACCACGCTCGAATTTCCCACCTATGGGCGGATCGGCCGTCTGCCGGATCTCGCCGTCATGAGCGCAGGTCACTTTCCGGACGACGACCTTCCGACGACGGTGGTCCTGGCCCGGCTCGATCCCCCGAACTATTCCGCAGCCGGCACCCTGCTCGCCCGCATGGCACGCAGTGCCGGCACCCCGGTGCGCGCGCAGTTCTCCAACGCGGCATCGGCGGATGATGAATCCGTGCTCTTCATCGGCGCTGTCGATCAGATCCCCGCAGGTCTGCTCAACCGCGTGAAGGTATCGGAACATCTGCGCATGATCTGGCCCTCGACGCCGGCGGCCGGCGAAAAGACCGGCCAGCAGACGGCGAGCACGGATTTCAGCCTTCCGGCCGCTCAGGTTTCCCCCGACCGTCTCGCCGCAGCCTCGACCGACGAAGTCCGGAAGCGGTGGTCGGAAACGTTCCAAAGGCGCGGTGTCGTTCAGCAGACGATCGGTACGGTGCAGGACTGGCTGGAAAGGACCTTCAGCCTCTCCCTCCGCTCCCTGTCGTTGGATGAGCGCACCGAGGCCCCCTACGAGCCGCCGCAGCGCGCCTCCCTGCTCATCGCGCAAAGCCGCACCGAATCATCCGGGGTCTGGACCCTCGTGACGGCCCGGACGGATAAGGGTCTGGCGGCCGAAACGGCCCGCCTGGCCAATCCGACGCTCTGGTCCCAGGTCGCAGGCCGGGCCGTGGCCCTCGAACCCCGGGAGATGAAGCTGCAAATCGAGCCGATCAAGGACTACCGCTTCGTGCAGACGCTGCCCCCCTCCCTGACGAATCTGCCGCTCGTCGCGGCAAACTGGATGTCCGCCAACATTCTCCCCTATGCGATTCTCTTGCTGGCTTGCTGTGCGTTCCTGGGCATCGCGACCTCCCTGCTCCTGAACCGTCTGGGGCGCCGCTCATGAGGAACCGGACGCCCTCGCCTGCCCGGCTCCTGCCTTGGATCGTCGCCGCCTTCTCCCTTCTGGTGGCGTCGATGGCTTCATCCCAGAGCCTTTCCGTTCAGCCTTTGAACGTCGTCGGGAGCGTCTCCCCGGCGGACTGGGAGGCTTATCGCTCGCGGTTCGTGGAGGATACCG
Organism: Microvirga yunnanensis; assembly: GCF_025460875.1. Lineage (NCBI taxonomy): Bacteria > Pseudomonadati > Pseudomonadota > Alphaproteobacteria > Hyphomicrobiales > Methylobacteriaceae > Microvirga > Microvirga yunnanensis. The sequence goes on along the minus strand of NZ_JAMXFI010000030.1, from coordinate 9,890 downwards.
GGCGGGTGGTCGATACCGCCAACGGCAACATCAGTCACAGCGAAGGCCAGGGCTACGGGCTGCTGCTTGCTCTGGCGGCCGCCGACAGACGCTCCTTCGAGCAGATCTGGCATTTCACATTCACCGAACTTCTTATCCGGGACGACGGCCTGGCCGCATGGAAATGGGATCCCGCGGGCAAGCCGCGGGTCACCGATCGCAACAACGCCTCCGACGGCGATCTGCTCATCGCCTATGCGTTGGCCAAGGCCGGATCCGCCTGGCATGAGCCGCGCTACACGACAGCCGCGCAGAAGCTCGCCAAGGCGATCGGCAAAAGCACGTTCAGCCGAAGCGGGCGCTCCCTGATCCTCCTGCCCGGCGTCCTAGGCTTCGGCTCGGGTGACCGTCCCGACGGCCCGGTCGTCAACCTCTCCTACTGGGTTTTCGAGGCCTTTCCGGTCCTTGCGGCCCTGGCGCCCGAATATGAATGGAGCCGCGTCTGGCGGGACGGGGTCATGCTTCTACAACAGGGGACTTCGGGCCGCATCAGGCTCCCAGCCGACTGGATTTCGCTCCAGAACGGACTTCAGCCCCAGCCGGCGGATGGTTTTCCTCCCGAGTTCGGTTACAACTCGTTAAGGATACCGCTTTACCTGTTGAGAGCTGGGATGACTGACTTGGAGTGGCTGAGGGCTCTCAAGCAGCGCTGGTCTGCGGAGAACGAAGGGGTTGCCGTGGTCAATGTGGTGACCGGACAGGTCCGGGAGCGACTGACCGATCAAGGCTACGCCATCCTGCCCGCGGCATTCGCCTGTGCGCTCGACGGAACGCCTGTTCCCGACTCGCTGAAGACCTTCGAGCCGAGCCTCTATTATCCGTCGACCCTGTACCTTTTGGCGAAGTCCCTGCTTGGTGAAAAATATCCGCAATGCGTCTAGAGCGCGTTGACATTCATTTGGTCCAGATGAATGCGCTGACGAGGCAAAGGAGTGACATGAACGCCCGCGGGGTCTGTTCGTAGCGGGTGGCGATGCGCCTGAAGTGCTTGATTTTCAAGAAGAAGCGCTCGACGAGGTTGCGCTCGCAATAAAGGGCGTAGTCGCAGGGGACTTGTGGCGAGGTTGTCCTGGGCGGGATGACCGGCACGGCCTCCTGGCCTTCGATGGCCTCGCGCAACGGCTTGGCGTCGTAGCCCTTGTCGCCCAAGACATGGTCGGCGGGAAGATCAGCGATCAAGGCTTCAGCCTGAGTGATATCGCTCGCCTGTCCCGGCGTCAGGATGAAGCGGAGCGGATTGCCCAAAGCATCGACGACGGCATGGATCTTGGTGGTCAGCCCGCCACGGGAGCGTCCGATCGCACGAGCCTCAGGCCCCCCTTTTTGCCCGCCGCATGCTGGTGCGCCCGGACAATGGTTGAGTCGATCATGATGTATTCGAAGTCGGGCTCATCGGCCATGGCGGCAAAAAGCCGGTCCCAGACGCCCCTCTTGGACCAGCGCGAGAAGCGCACAAAGGCGCTGTTCCAGTTGCCGAAGAGTTCCGGCAGATCCCGCCACGGCGACCCGGTTCGGGCCAACCAGAGCACGGCTTCCACGAACAACCGGCTATCGACCGCCGTTCGGCCGGGATCCATGCGTTTGCCTGGCAGATGCGGCTCCATCCGATCCCATTGGTGATCTTTCCAAATCAGACGCACTCCGCTCACCCGAACCTCCGCTCCCAAAAGGAGCTTGAATCAGACTTGCGAGCCCGCGGGAATCCTGAATGTCAACGCGCTCTAACATTACAGTTGCGCCCTTCGCTTGCGGTGTGATGTTTGCGCCATCGCCTGATGCGCGCGGCGCCACGCGGACCAGGCGATTACAAAGGCAGGCTCGATCCGGCGTTGCTGGAGGCGTGTGGCCACGCGGCGGATTTCCTGGACAGACCAGCATACCAACGCTGCAGCCTGGCTTCGTCGCTTCTTTTTTGGGGTGAGGTGAAGCTGTTGGCGCGCTCGCGCACCGCCGCCAGCATGGCAAACGCCAGCATCACCAGCGACACATGCCGATGCCAGCCGTGCCACGAGCGGGTTTCGTTGTGGATGAGCCCCAACTCGGTTTTGGCGGTCTCGAACGCGTCCTCGATCGCCCAGCGCCGGCCTTCCACCTGCACCAGCGTGTCGATCGGCGTGCCGGCCGGACACCAGGTCGAGAAGAACGCCAGATCCCCATCAGAGAGGTTGCGGCGGATCAGCAGGCCGCGCGTCCACAGGCCGGTGAGCGCCTCGTTGTATTCCTCCGCCGCAAGATCGGCGAGTTCGAGATAAGCCCAGTCATACAGGCGTGCTCCCTTGGTGCCGTCTCCCGCCGACAGGCGCTGCCAGGCCTCAGGCGCCAGAGCCTTAGCAATCTTTGCGGCCGTGCCGGCCAACGGTGGGCTCTTGTCCCAGGAGTTGAACCGGTCAGCGGCCTGGGCGCCGAGCACATAGCCCTTGCCGGCCCGGCGCAACTGCCTCTCGATGGCTCCCACACCATAGATCGTGTCGGCGGCCACCCAGTCGAACGGAACGCCCGCGGCCAGCGCTCGTGCGATCATCTCGGCGGCGATTTCAGGCTTGGTGACGAAGCGAAGGCTGTCGGGAACATGAGCGGCTTGCCGCCGGATGGCATCGTTGATCCAATCCTTGGGCAGATACAGCTGGCGGTCGATGAAGGCGCAGCCCTTGTCCGACACATAGGCCGCAAACACACCAATCTGGCAGCTGGTGATCTTGCCCGCCGAGCCGGTGTACTGGCGGCCCACGCCGCAGGAGTGCTGGCCCTGCTTGAGAAAGCCGGTCTCGTCGAGGACCAGCACCGCCCCGGGGGAGGCGAGCGTCTCGAGGGCATAGTCGCGCACCATGTCTCTCAGAGCATCGGCGTCCCAGTGGCTGCGGCCGAGCACCGCCTGCTGGCGCCACGGCCCCGAGTCGCCCGCGGCCTCGGCCCGCATCCAGCCGGTCTTGCGCCGCTCCGGCCCGAGCACCCCATCGAGGAAAGCCGCCGCCGAGGCGCCGACACTGGGATGAGCAAACAGGGATTGGAGATGAGCTTTGACCTGACGCAACTCCACACACCAGAGTTCGAGCATCTGCTCGATGGCCACACCCGTCATGGCAGCCTCCTGGGTCCGATCCGGAGATTATGTGCCCATGACCGGCAGGCGCAACTGTAATGCTAGGTCGATGATCAAGACGCTATCGCGGCCTGCGGGAGAGAGGACGGGCTTACCTTGGTCGTCCCAGACGAGCTTTTCGTCATTGCCCACGATCATGTAAGGGGCGGCTTGGACCACGCTGGCGAACATCGAGACGCCGAGGGAGAGAAGCCACAGACTTTGGCGCATGCGCGGACCCTCCTGATTCTGTGTGTTTGAGTGTAGATGGCTCAGCTGTGGTCCACGAGAGCTTTGGGGGAGTACTCCCTGCCTAAGCAGTGTCGGCTTCGGCGGTCAGAGCTGCCGTTCGTGCAGCAGCGGGACCCTCATGGCTTGACCCTGAGCCGACCTTGGCTGCTCTCGAGGGACCTATTTTTCGCACCGTGCTGATGGCATCATGAGCATGTGCTTCTTCCTGGAGAGCCACATGCCTGAGACTGATGATAGGGAATGGCCGCCCATCTGGATGCGCTGGTCGCCGCACCGGCCAATCATCGCCTCCTCTTTGAGGACGACTACGTGCGGGTGCTGGAGGTCGGCGTCGCACCTGGCGAGCGCGAGAACCTACATCACCACCGCTGGCCGAGCCTCATGATCGTTCTGGCCCGGCCGAACTACCGGAACTTCGACGCGGACGGGCACGAGATCCCTGCCTCTGGCGGAACGCCGATCAACCCCGTGCTGCCCCGGGCCCTGCGCCTGCCACCGCAACGTCTGCACGCCATTGAGGCCGCGGCTGACGCGCCGCACGGGGTTCGGGGCATTCGGGTCGAGTTCAAGACTCCCAAGGCAGAGAGCGTTCGATTGGAAGTTGGACGCCTGGGCTGATCTGGGGCTCCCTTGTGAATGGAGGAGGCGAGGGCCTGGGATGCTCCCCATTCCAGAACTAGGATACGGTGCTCACAACGAAGGTCCGAATGCCACAGCTTCTTGAACCAAGCGCAACGTGGTCAGCCGCACGCCAAGACGAATTCATAAATAACCAGTTCAATCCTTGCGTGGGGACGTGGCTCCTGTCGCACGACGGCCGGGTCCGGGTTTGGGAAGTCCGGCTAAGCCCTCAGAGCGCCTCAGCTTCCACCGCCATGTTCTGGACTACTTCTGGGTTGCGATAGCACCTGGAACAGCGCGCTCGCACCAACAGGACGGCTCGGTGGTGGAGGCCACCTATGTGGCCGGCCAGACGAGCCATCTCACCTACGGACCAGGAGAGTTCAAGGTCCACGACCTGGAGAACATCGGGGACACCGAACTGATCTTTAAGACTGTGGAGTTTGTCGACAGCGCAAACCCGCCGCTCCCGTTGCCAGGCGAAGCTGTGGTGAGACCCCAAGGAGCCTGATCCGCCTCGATGTGGGAGCGTCTCTGAAACGAACAGGAGAGGTGCCATGAAGGTCGACGGGCGCTGCCATTGCGACTTCATCACCTTCGAGGCTGAGATTGAGCCCGAGAAAGTGTGGCTCTGCCACTGCACCGACTGCCAGACGCTCTCGGGATCAGCCTTCCGCACCGTGGCTCCGACGCGTAAGGGGGCCTTCACGCTGCTCTCGGGTCAGGTGAAGAACTATGTGAAGATTGGAACGAGTGGAGCGCGACGGCTACACGGGTTCTGCCCCGAGTGTGGGTCGCCCATCTACTCGACCGCGGAGGGTGACGAACCCAAGGTCTACAACCTGCGGGTTGGAACGATCCAGCAGCGGTACGACCTGGTGCCACGAAGGCAGATCTGGTGCCGTTCGGTCCTGCCCTGGACCACCGATATCAAGAGCCAGGAGCGCTTTGAGATGGGGCCGGATCGACGCCCGTAAAACCGTTGCCGCCGCGTATTCCAAGAGCGACCATGTCGGAAACTAACGCAGGATTGGCCGCTCCCAGAAGCTTCAGAGTGCTGGTAGATTAGTGCTGGTTGGCGTCGGCTCGGGGGCGACAAGGGAGAACGCCATGGCAAGCAACCGCGGGAATATCGATCCTTCAACCTGGGATCCGGCACTGGATGCTGTGATTGCCGCCCCGGACCACCACAAGGTCTTGTTCGAGAACGACCGGCTCCGGGTTCTTGAGGTCACCCTCCAACCGAACGACGAGGAACCCGTCCATCACCATCGCTGGCCGTCCGTGTTCGTGTTCGACGCGATAAAGCCGCCGATTTACGATTTCGCGCCGGACGGCACGCAACTGCCACCCAATCGCGACGTGATCCAGGCCGTTCAATCCTGGGACGGCAAGGGATGTCTCGTCGTTCACATGGCCCCACAGCCGGCGGGTCGTGTGCTCAACGGCTCCGACCAGACCCTCCACGGTATCCGCATCGAGATGAAGGTCTGAAGACCTACTCCCTCGGTTATCCTGACGGCAGGGCAATCGCCAGCGCCAGCGGCTGCGTAGTGAAGCCAAGTCCAAGCCCTGGCTTCAAACCAGTCTGGATCCCGGTTCGGCCAGGAAATGGCCGCGCGATTCAATCCCTCCTCGACGGCCGCTGTATCCCGCGACCAGAGGACAACCGGACGCTCAATGAGCCGATCCAAATCCGGCATCGTGACGAACTTCAAGTCGATATGCAGCAGCTCGGGCCTATCGAAGCAGAACAGAAAGCAGCGATCCCCGACGTGCTCGCCCGTGAAGGCACCCAGCAAGGGGTCGAGGCGGCGAGCCATCTCCATTCTGGCCGCAGCTCCTCAGGGTAAGAACTCTCCTCAACGACGACAACGAAGTCGAGATCAGAGAACTCATCCAAGCGGCCGTGGATCAGGGAGCCGCCGGCCAGCAGGGCATGGATGCGTGGGTCAGTTGGGAGGATGCCGCAAACCTTATCCAGGAAGGCGGCATGATAGATAGGAAGCATGCCAGTCATGTATTCCTCTAGGCCAGGACCTCAGGATACGCGACAGGGGCATGGCTCCCATAAACAGAGGGCTCAGGCCGCGAAACAGCCTTTTGGTGCTGTTCAGATAGCGCCGCCAGGGGTATTCTGCTTCCGAAGGCACGCCAACGGGCCGTCTGTCTGGGGAATACCGGTTAAATCCTGAAAAGGGAGAAACACCGACCCAGAGCGGTGCCTGCTAGGGAGGAGATCTCCATGGCTGACCACCCCATCATTTCAACTGAATCCAATCGGGCATCGCCGGCTCTGTTGCCCCCCGCGGTCACTCGCCGCTCGCTGCTCGGCGGGGCGGGCATCACGGTTGGCGCCGCCGTGCTTGCGCCTCCGCTGAGCATGCCCGGGATCGCCCCGGCCGCGGCACAGCCTGTGAGCGCGGACCCGCGACCGCTCGACGCGGCGTTCAAGCGCCGCGCTTTCGAAGTCCGAGAGATCTGTGCGAGCGACAACGAGAAAATTCCCATCGCGCCCCACCCGACGAATGGCGATGAGGCGCGCTACCCCAACAAGATCGGTTCCGATTCCCGGGGGCTGCCGCACGACAGACGCGGCGAAGTGGAGCAAGCGGCCTGGCGGGCCCTCTACACCGCTTGCCAATCGGGTGATCCCGCTGATTTCGAGAAGATCCCGCTCGGCGGCACCCGCAAACTGGTCAACCCCATAGGCACACAGGCTGTCAGTCTCAGTGGAATAAACCCTACTCAGATTGCGATACCGCCGGCACCAGCCCTTGCAAGTGCAGAGCGCGGCGGCGAGGCGGTCGAGGTCTATTGGCAATCCCTGCTGCGTGATGTTCCGCTTACCGAATTGCGCGACGACACCTCCAACCGCGACGTGCTTGCAGCAACCGAAGAACTCAACAAGCTTGCGGATTTCCGGGGGCCGAAGTCTGGCGGGCGGGTCACACCCGGGACGCTGTTCCGTGCCAATGTGCTTTATTTCGATCCGGCCGACCCGAAGGGCCGCTCCGTCACGCCTCCAGGCGTTTTGGACGGGCCGCTGATCTCACAATTCCTGCTCCGGGACGTGCCCTATGCCGCACAGTGGATGAGTGCTCAAATTCGCACCGCGTTGCCCGCCAACGAATTCCTGACCGAATACGAGGAATGGCTGGCGATCCAGAACGGCGCCGCACCGAAACGCCAGTTGCAGTTTGACGCGACACCGCGATACATCACGACAGGACGAGATCTCGCGGAGTACATCCACAGTGGTCCTGCCCTCGGGTGGGCGGCAGCACTGATCCTTGCGACCCCCAGTGGTGGGACGGACCAACACTACGCCGGGATGTTTCCGCCGGCAGAGGCCGTGTCCTATCCCTCAAACCCGTATCGGAAATCGAAGACCCAAACCCCTGCGGGTGCCACCTTCGGGTTGGGCTATGTGCAGGCACTCCTCGCCACGGGGATCAGTAATTCCGTCCGCGCGTCCTACTGGCAGAAATATTTCGTGCACCGGACTGTGCGACCGGAAGCCTACGGCGGTCTGGCGCACCATCGCCTCGCCAATGGCGTGACCGACTACCCGTTGCATGATGACTTCCTGAAATCGGAAGCCCTCGATCGCAGTAAAGCCAAATACGGCACCTATCTTTTGTCACAAACCTATCCGGAGGCTGCGCCCCTTCACTCCACCTATCCCGGCGGGGCCACGAGCGTTGGCGCTGTCACGGCTACCATATTAAAGGCGTTTTTCGACGAGAGCCGCGTCGTCGCCAACCCGGTACAACCCGATCCGGCTGACCCGACGAGGCTCGTGCCCTATAGCGGCCCGCCGCTCACGGTTGGTGGAGAGTTGAACAAGCTTGCGGTGAATTTCGGGTTCGGACGGAATTGGGCAGGCATCCACTGGCGTTCTGACGCTTCCGCCTCAATGGCGCTCGGCGAGGAGGTGGCTATCGCCATGCTGCGGGACGAGCGCATGACCCTCCGCGAACCCTTCGACGGCTTCTCCTTCACGCGCTTCGATGGCAGCCGCGTGACAATCTGACAGCAGCCGGGCGGGTGAGAGACCGCCGGCTTCCGCTCAGGGACTGATGACGACTTTGTAGCCTATGAGCCGCGCAATGGGCGCGAGCGTTGCGAAGAGCATCTTCTGCGCCCAGACCGGTGGGCCGGCCACATAGAAGTGGTCCTTGAAGGTGTGGAGGGTGAGCGCCATCAGCAGAAAGCTGGGCTCTCCCTTGGAGCCGAACCATTCGGGGCGGTTCTGTGCGATGGTGGCGAAGTTCAGGAAGAACCGCAGCTGATGTTGCGCTGGCGTGAAGCGGATGATCACCACCGTGTTACCGTCATGAGCGTTGCGGAAGAAATGCGGCTTCCCGGCGAGAACCGTGATCATCTCACTGGGTCGGAGTTCATGCATCTGACCATCGATGGAGACGGTCAGCCGGCCCGACCGAACCGTGAAGGTTTCGTCCGTCTTGGGATGGATATGGACCATCGCATTGCCGCCACCGGAGCCTCCCGGTCCCAGGCGGACCTCGAATTCGGCCGCCTCGGTACTCTCGGGCGTGGTGAAGACAAACGTCTCGTCATTGAAGGCATTCACCAAGGTCAGTCCCGGCGTGAACGACAGCGGATCCATGGCCCCTCAATCATCAGCTTGCAGAGTTTTGAATACTGCAAACTTAGGCATATCAGCCGGTATCCCACAAGCTCAAGAGCGGCCTTTTAGATACGGCAGGAAGATCCAGGTAGCGGCGAATTCGGACATCTATCGGCGGTCCGGTGATGATGCTCCCCGCGAATGGCGGGTCATCGCACGGGGCTGACCTTAGCCGTACTTCCGCACTGCTGGGATGAGCGGACTTTCATTCAAAACCGTGCTACTACCGAGTTTGTTAAGGCTTGTTGGATGCCTGCCGCGGCGGAACGGAACCGCGGCACGAGCGGCAGGCGTTCGACAAGCCTCAAAGGAGGAAACCGCGGAGCACCGTGCTGACGCTGCGGATGTTATGGGGATTGTGGCGTCGGCATCGGGTGCTGAGCAACGATCACTGACCGGATCCGGTGTGGGTGAATTCGCTGTGAAGGCTGCCGCGAGTCCGGCTGAGGAAACTCTTGGAGTGCCAACGACACGGATGGGGTTGCGTGGTGATCACCGCACAAGGCAATACAGCGAGCGCCCGTGCACCGGATGCAGCACCCGTCATCAGCCGCATAAAGGTCAGGGGCGGGCCGGCGGGAGGTCATGAAGTGTCGATCCAGATCGGGTGAGGGGGCGCAGAACGCGGTGCACATCCGCGGGCGAACCGCTCGATGAGGATCATGCGCCCGCCGCAGCACGGGCAACACCGCGACGGCGCGATCAAGGCGTCGGGTGCAGGAGCATCGGCCAGAGGCTTGTCGGCCGCCGCCAGCAGCGCACGCGCACGAGCGAGATTTGCCTGACGCACGCCATTGCCGAACAAGCCATAGTGGCGGATGCGGTGAAAGCCGTCAGGCAGCACGTGCAGCAGAAAGCGACGGATGAACTCATCCACGCTCAGCCGCATCACCTTGGTGCGCTGACGTTCCTTGGCCCGATAATCCTTCCAGCGGAAGCGGACCCCCTCCGCATCGCAGGCGATCAGCCGGGAGTTCGAGATCGCCACGCGGTGCGTGTAGCGCGCCAGGTACGCCAGCACCGCTTCGGGCCCGCTGAACGGGCGCTTGCAGTAGACCACCCACTCGATCCGCCGCAGCGCCGCCAGAAGGGCGCCGAACGCCTCCGGCTCGGCCAGATGCGCCTGAGCTCCGAAGAAGCCCAGGCGCCCGGCCGCCTGAGCGCGAGCAAGCCCATCCAGGAACAGGCGTCGGAACAGCCGCGAGAGCACCCGCACGGGCAGGAAGAAGTTGGGCCGACACGCCA